>JALQTV010000008.1 GCA_023268675.1 Saprospiraceae bacterium
ATCAAGGTACAGTGTGAAGCGCAATTGAAACTGGCAGAACTGGTAGGCGAAAAGGCTACTGTTAAGCGCGAGACAGCACCCCAACCGGAGAATGAAGAAGTCAAAGCGCTGGTTGCCGAGTTTGCTCAACAACGAATTCTCGAGGTAGCTGCAGGTGCTTTGGATAAAAGTACTCGCAAAGAACAATTCAAAGCTATTAAGGAAGAGTTGGTTGCTTCGCTTACAGAATCTCATGGAGAAGAATACATGGGAGAAAACGGCGCTTTTGTAAGCGAATACTATGATAAATTGAAAAAAGAGGTCATCCGAAACCTGGTTTTGGACAAAGGCCAGCGTTTGGATGGTCGTAAGACAAATGAAATTCGCCACATTTGGAGTGAGGTAAACTACCTGCCCTCTACACATGGTTCAGCAGTGTTTACACGCGGTGAAACCCAGTCTCTGACTTCTTTGACACTGGGTACGAAACTGGATGAAATGATGCAGGATCAGGCACTGGATTTTCACTTTGAAAAATTCATCCTTCACTACAACTTCCCCGCTTTTTCCGTAGGTGAGATCAAGCCAATGCGTGGTCCGGGTCGAAGAGAGGTAGGACACGCAAACCTGGCTGCACGTTCTTTGAAACGGGTATTGCCCCAGGACAATCCCTATACCATTCGAATTGTATCTGATATTCTGGAATCCAATGGTTCTTCTTCTATGGCTACGGTTTGTGCCGGGGCTTTGGCACTCATGGATGGCGGTATCAAAATCAAGGCTCCTGTTTCCGGTATTGCCATGGGTTTGATTTCTGATGGCAAGCGTACGGCTATCCTGTCGGATATCCTGGGAGATGAAGATGCTTTAGGAGATATGGACTTCAAAGTTACCGGTACCGAAAAGGGCATCACAGGTTGCCAGATGGATATCAAAATCGAAGGATTGTCTTATGATTTGCTGATTGAGGCATTGGAACAGGCTCGTGAAGGTCGCCTGCACATCCTTGAGAAGATGAAAGAGACCATTGCAGAACCAAGAGAAGACCTCAAGCCTCACGCTCCACGTATGATCGAGATGATTGTCGAAAAGAGCTTCATCGGTGCGATTATCGGTCCTGGTGGTAAAGTTATTCAGGAGATTCAAGAAAAAACCCAGACGGTTATCAATATTGAAGAAGTTGGAGACAAAGGTATTGTCAACATATCTTCTTCTAACAAGGATGCCATTGATGCAGCTGTTGAGTGGGTAAAACGCATTACTTTTACTCCTCAAATAGGAGATGTATATCAGGCCAAGGTGAAAACGGTTATGCCTTATGGGGTTTTCGTAGATTTCAACGGCAAAAGCGGTCTGTTGCACGTCTCTGAGATTTCTCATTCGCACATCGAAAAAGTCGAAGATTACTTCAAAGAAGGAGATGATGTGAAGGTGAAATTGATCGGCGTAGATCCTAAGACGGGCAAGTTGCGCTTGTCAAGAAAGGCCCTGATCAGCAAGCCACAGAAAGGTGGTGGCGGCAAGGGCAAGAATGACCAGGATGACAACGAATAAAAGCATTCCTGCCTGACGGCAAAAAATAAGGGGCTGCTCATTCAACATGAGTAGCCCCTTTGCTTTATCTGATCAATGTTCTAAGAAATAGACCGCATAAACGCTGCATCTACTTTGGCAGCATCCAAAGAGGAGCCGTTAGGGTAGTATTCTTGTTCGACCAGAGCATATTTCAGGCCCAAATTTCTGGCTTCTGTCACTATTTTGGCATAATCGATTGATCCTGTTCCCAGATCAACGGAAGCAAAATTGCCCTCTTCTGTGATGGGTTCTTTACTTCTGTCTTTAATGTGTGCCAGTTTGAAGCGGCCGGGATGCTTTTTCATCCATTCTATGGGATCTTCACCGGCAGTTACCGCCCAGTACATGTCCAATTCGAAATCTACCAACTCGGGATCTGTATTTTCCATCATTACAAGCTGAGGAATTTGACCATCGAGTTCTTTGAAGGAATAATCGTGGTTGTGGTAAGCGAAGCGGAGGCCATTTTCTTTGCACAACCTGCCTTTTTCATTGAACACCTCGGACCAGCGCTTGAAATCATCGATGGTTTCCTGGGGGCCGAGGTAAGGGCAAACGAGGTATTCCAATCCTACGGTTTTGGCCATTTCGATTTTCTTTTCGAAATCATTGTTGATGTCACAATGTGTGGCGACCATGCTAATGCCCAAGTCATCCAGGTATTGTTTGCATTCGTTTGGCTCCATTCCCCATAGAAAACCTTCTGAAAATTCGAAAGACTCTATCTGGGTGTAGCCAAAAGAGGCCAGCTTGGAAAGCAGCCCTTTAAAATCGTCCTTGATGATGTCTCTAAGGGTGTACAGTTGGATCCCGAAGGGTTGTTTGGCTGTTACAGCAGCTTCAGGTGTGGCTGCTCCCGAGCATTGAAGGAGGGAGGCTACACTTGATCCTGCCACTAACATGGCACTTTGTTGGATAAACTTTCTTCTGTCTGTCATTATTTGTTTGTTTATTCGGACCAGGCTTTTTCTCCGGGTGTATAAGTGGCATTGCCGTCATAACGTCCTGGCACGGGAAGGTGTCGCAGGGTTTCGGTCATGCCTGTTTCCGAGGTAAAGAATCCCCAAAGGGTCAACTGTTTCATCATGGTCATGTAGTGTACGGGAGTCGGAACGAATTCGGTGCCATTGGCTTCTGCCGCAGCTTTTTTCGCCTCATCCATTCCTTTACGGCCTTCATTGAAAGTTTTGGCTTCGCCTAAAAGACTTTCCAGCACTGTTTTGCGTTCTTCCGGGCTGCAAGCGAGGAATTTTTTCTGGGTATTGGCCATGGCAAACTCGTCGAGTGCCGTGACTCCGGCAATGAAGGATGCTTGCTCGGCAGGAGTATAGCAATCCGTGATCATGACTTTCATGAACTCACCCACTTTTGCTGCCTTTGCTCCCGGAGTATCAGTCTGGGGAATGATGGTTTCTGCAACCTCATCGAGAAAGCTGATTACATCGGGCGTGAAAGGGCTTCCATCTTTAGGTTCTACGGCACAGCCACTCAGGAAAACCTGTCCGCCAACGACAGAAGCACCGGTTAATACTGCTATTGTTTTGATTAGTTCTCTTCTATCCATAATTTTAGGCTTAAAGGTTTCCTTTTTTAAGTTCTTCGACGGCAAAATTGGCAGCCCTTGCGGTCATAGCCATGTAAGTCAGGGACGGATTGACACAAGAAGCACTGGTCATGCAGGCTCCGTCGGTTACGAATACGTTTTGGCAGTCCCATACCTGGTTGTTGCCGTTCAATACGGAAGTTTTAGGATCTCTGCCCATCCGTGCCGTACCCATTTCGTGGATACCCATGCCTACTTCGTAGCCGGAGTCGTAGGTTCTCACGTTTTTCAAACCTGCTGCTTCCAGCATTTCTGCAGCGTCGTTCATCATATCCTGTCGCATCTTTTTCTCGTTGTCCTTGATTTCTACATCCATATCCAGTACGGGGAGTCCCCACTTATCCGTCTTGTTGCGGTTCAGGGTGATTTTATTTTCGTGGTAGGGCAGCATTTCGCCGAAGGCGGTAATACCCATACCCCAGTCATCTGAAGGTACGCTGAGTGCGTCTTTCAGGTCAGCACCTACGGTCATTTCTGCTATTTCAATGCCGCGGCCACGACTGGCACCACCCTGATAGCCAAATCCTCTGACGTAATCGCGTTTATCGTCGTATACATTTCGGAAACGCGGAATATAAATACCGGTAGGCCGGCGACCGTAAGTATATTTGTCGCTGAACCCTTCAGCGGTGCCGGAAGCTCCCAGTCTGAAGTGATGGTCCATCACGTTGTGTCCGAGTTCTCCGCTGCTGCTGCCCAGACCGTCGGGCCAGATGTCGGTAGCTGAGTTCATGAGTACCCAGGTTGAGTTAAAGGCGGAAGCACAGAGGAAGATAATTTTAGCCTTGTAATCATAGGTTTGATTGTCCAAGGCATCGAGTATCTGTACCCCTGTTGCTTTTTTGGTGTCTTTGTCGTAATTCACCTTTGTTACGATGGAATGGGGCCTCAGGGTCAGGTTGCCGGTCTTCATGGCTGCCGGTAGGGTAGAAGACTGGGTGCTGAAATAGGATCCGAAGGGGCAGCCTCTCCAGCATTTATTGCGATACTGGCAGTTGGTACGACCTTCAAGTGGTGCCGTAATATTGGCACTCCTACCTATAAACATGTGGCGTTTTCCGCCAAAATGCTTTTGTATTTTCTCCGCTACATCTTTTTCTACGACGTTCATTTCCATGGCCGGCAGAAATTCACCATCGGGAAGCACATCCAGTCCTTGTTTGCTGCCCTGAATCCCGGCAAATTTTTCCACGTAGCTGTACCAGGGAGCCATATCTTCGTAGCGGATGGGCCAGTCCACGCCGTGGCCGTCTTTGAGGTTGGCTTCAAAATCCCATTTGTTGAAACGATAGCTCTGACGTCCCCAGGTGAGGGACCTTCCTCCAACGTGGTAGCCTCTAAACCAGGAGAAGGGTTTGGATTCTGTATAGGGGCACTCCTCGTCTTTTACCCAAAAGTCCAGTACGGTTTCGTTGAGGGGATAATCTCTTTTCAAGACCGGATATTTCTGGACCATTTCCTGTGTTGGCTTTAGACCTCTGTGAGGAAACTCCCAGGAGTTTTTGTTGGCATTTACGTAGTCTTTGATGTGCTCAATGTTTCTGCCTCTCTCGAGCAGCAGCACTTTCAGCCCTTTTTCTGTCAGCTCCTTCGCCGCCCAGCCACCGCTGATTCCGGACCCGACTACAATTGCATCATATTCCATAGTTGTTGACATAGACAAAGTATTTTCGGATTAATGTTAGACGTCACAAATTTGAATGGCTTTCTTTAGGGCTTCGATTTTATCGGGAGGAGTGTTTCCGCTCGGGATGAATTCCTGTGCTACATAGCCTTTGAAACCGGTATCCTTTATGGCTTTCATGATGGCCGGATAATACAATTCCTGTGATTCATCAATTTCGTGCCTTCCGGGAACTCCAGCGGTATGGTAATGCCCGATCCACTCATGGTTGTCGCGGATGGTCCGGATGATATCTCCTTCATTGATTTGCATGTGGTAGATATCGTAGAGCAGCTTGAAATTGGGGGAACCCAATCTTTTACAAAGCGCTACACCCCAGGAAGTTTTATCAGCCATATAGTCCTTGTGGTCTACCCTGCTGTTGAACAGTTCCATCTGGATGATAACCCCGTGTTTTTCAGCCAGGGGCATGATTTTTTTCAATCCTGCCACGCAATTTTGCAGACCGGTTTCGTCGTCCATCCCTCTCCGATTGCCACTGAAGCAAATCAGGTTGGTATATCCGGCTGCGGCGACGAGCGGAATGGCTTCGGTAAATTCAGCAATCAACTTTTCGTGATTGGCAGGATCATTCCAGCCATTGACCAGGCTGATTTCTCCGGCAGTATAGCACATGGAGCAGTGTATTCCCTTTTCCTTTAAAAGGGGGAAATCTTTGGGTGCTACCAGGTCGATTGCTTTGAGCCCTAATTCTCCTGCTACATCACAGAGTTCGGAAAGTGACAGGAATCCGTAAGTCCAGGCACAAACCGAATGATTGATGTTTCCGGACAATTGGTAGGGCCTTTCATGCTTGCGGGTATTGTCTCCTTTAACCATAGAAGCGGGAATTCCCGCCAGGGCAGTTGTCAGGGTGGCTGTACCCAGTTGTTTTAAGAGTTTTCTTCTGTCGTTGTTAGTCGGCATAGATTTTTTATAAGGCTTTAGGTTCGGAAGCTTTTCCGTCCTGTTTGAAAAGTAATAGGAACAGAGCAAGGATCACGGCAGCAATTGCAGCGGGAACCATCCAGATGCTAAACCAGTCATGGCCCTCTGGCGTCTCATAGTTGTCATAAACAACCCCGGCCAGCCAGAATCCGATTAGCATCCCGACGCCATAAGTTGCCAGGGTAATCATGCCTTGAGCTGCTGAGCGGATTTGATTGCCAGCTTTCTGGTCTGTATAAATTTGTCCGGTGACAAAGAAAAAGTCATAGCACACACCGTGCAGAATGATGCCGGCATATAGCAACCAGACGCCGCTGTTGACATCGCCGAATCCGAATGCGAGGTAGCGCAACACCCAGGCTGCCATCCCGATCAGTAACATTTTTTTTACGCCGAGGCGTGCAAAAAACAAAGGCATCAGGAATAAGAAGAGCAATTCGCTCATTTGCCCCATGGTCATTTTGGAAGCAGCATTTTCCATGCCAATTTCATTGAGAAAGATGTTGGTTTCCTGATAATAGAAAGCCAGGGGAATACAAATGAGTACGGAGGCCAGGAAGAAGATCAGGAAGTTTTTGTCTTTGAGGAGGCTCAGGGCATCGAGACCCAATATGTCTGTCAAACTTGCCTTTTGACCGGCTTTGGGGGGAGGAGTGTTGGGGAGGAAAAAGCTGAATATGCCCAAAGCAGCTGACATCGCTGCGCCTATGAGAAAAGTTTGCTCGAGTGTTCCATTCTTTTCCAGCGCAAGCCACCCGATCAGCAGACCAGCAACAATCCAACCTACCGTACCCCATACGCGGATCAGAGCAAATTCTTTTTCCGGATCTTGCATTTGCTTGAATGAAATGGCATTGACCAGGGCAAGTGTCGGCATGTAAATAATCATGTATATCAAAATAAGAGGATAAAAGGCATCAAAATTCGGCTGGCTGGATACAAAATATAATAAGGCAGCACCCGCTAAATGCAAAATCCCCAAAATGCGTTGAGCATCGAAATAACGGTCCGCAATCAGACCAATAATAAATGGCGCGATAATTGCTCCCAAAGATTGTGTACCATAAGCGACACCTATTTCTACTCCGCTGGCATTGAGTTGTGTACCTAAATAGGTACCCATGGTAACGAACCAGATGCCCCAAATACCGAAGTTTAGAAACATCATGATTGATAGCTGGATACTTGTTGTGGTCTTCATTTTGTTAAATTTTGAATAAATATAGTAAATTTAATTTTTTACACTAATCCAAGCGCAAAATGAATAGGAAACTTCGAATGGGCATGATTGGAGGGGGGAAAGGAGCTTTTATTGGCGCCGTTCACAGAATTGTGGCAGCCATGGATGGACAGATAGAATTGGTAGCCGGGGCTTTCAGTTCAGATCCGGAAAAAAGCTGGGCAAGTGGTGCGGAATTATTTTTGGATCCGGCAAGAGTTTATTCGAGTTATCAGGAAATGATAGCAACAGAAAAAAATTTGGGCCCGGACAAAAAAATCGATATCGTTTGTATTGTAACTCCCAACCATGTGCACTACGAACCTGCCGCCCTGGCACTCACTAATGGCTTTCATGTGGTGCTTGAAAAACCAGCTACTTTTACCTTGGAGGAGGCAAAAAAATTAGATGAATTGGTAAAAGAAACAGGCTTGCAATTGCTGCTCTGTCACACTTATACCGGTTATCCCATGGTGAAAGAAGCCCGTCAATTGGTGAAAAGCGGTGCATTGGGGGCCATTCGCAAGGTGTATGTGGAGTATCCGCAGGGCTGGCTGAGTACTTTTTTGGAAGGTACCGACAACAAACAGGCAAGTTGGAGAACCGATCCTGGCCAAAGTGGAAAAGCCGGAGCTATGGGAGACATAGGAACCCATGCTTTCAATCTTGCCGAATATGTCAGTGGGCTTGAAGTAACACAAATTTGTGCCGACACACGGACAGTGGTTCCCGGAAGATTGTTAGATGACGACGGTGCCGCTCTGCTGCGCTTTCACAACGGAGCATCGGGGGTGCTGATGGCTACTCAAATTGCTGCAGGGGCAGAAAACAACGTCAGGATAAGGGTCTTTGGAGAGAAAGGAGGCCTGGAATGGCAACAGGAAGATGCAAATAGTCTGGTATTGCATTGGCCGGACAAACCCAAAGAAATATTGAGAACCGGAGGTCCGGGCCTGTCGGAGTTCGCTTCCCGCAACACCCGCACTCCTGCGGGCCATCCCGAAGGATACCTGGAGGCTTTTGCCAACCTGTACCGCAACTTTGCCTGCACCATTCGCGCCAGAGCGCAGGGTGAAGAAGTGCATGAAACCTGTCTGGATTTTCCCGGTACAAGGGATGGCATCAGAGGAATGGCCTTTATTGACCACATTATCAATTCGGGGCAGTCAGATCAAAAATGGATAGATTTTAAAGCATAAACAATGATGAAAACGATTAAAGGACCCGGTATTTTCCTGGCGCAGTTTATGGACGATAAGCCGCCTTTCAATAACCTGAAAACTATCTGTGAATGGGCAGCTTCTCTTGGCTATAAGGCAGTACAGATTCCTACCTGGGATTCAAGGTGTATTGATTTGCAGAAAGCAGCTGAAAGCTTAACTTATGCACAGGAAATCCAGGGAATTGTCAGAGAAGCGGGGTTGGAGATATCAGAGCTCTCTACGCATTTGCAGGGACAACTGGTAGCTGTTCATCCGGCTTATGACCTGCTTTTCGATGGTTTTGCTCCGGATGCAGTCAAGGGCAACGCCAAGGCTCGCACAGAATGGGCCATACAGCAGGTGAAATACGGTGCTACTGCTTCCAAACACCTGGGCCTAACTGCTCATGCTACATTTAGTGGTTCACTACTTTGGCATACTTTTCATCCCTGGCCACAAAGGCCTGCGGGATTGGTCGAAGAGGGTTTTCGGGAGCTGGCGCGCAGGTGGGTACCCATTTTAGATCATTTTGAAGATTGTGGCGTAGATGTTTGTTATGAGGTGCATCCGGGAGAAGATATTTTCGATGGGGCTACTTATGAGATGTTTCTCGATCACGTCAACCAGCACCCCAGAGCTTGTTTGTTGTACGATCCTTCCCATTTTGTGCTGCAGCAATTGGATTATATTCATTACATAGATTTGTACCATGAACGAATCAAAGCCTTTCACGTAAAAGATGCCGAGTTCAACCCCAGTGGCAGACAGGGCACCTTTGGTGGATATCAGTCATGGGCTGATAGAGCCGGACGATACCGTTCGCCGGGTGACGGTCAGGTAGATTTCAAAACCATATTCAGCAAACTGACTCAATATGGATATGATGGCTGGGCTGTAATGGAGTGGGAGTGTTGCATCAAACACCCGGAAGATGGGGCAAGAGAAGGGGCTCCTTTTATTGAAGGCCATATCATTCGGGTGACAGAAAAAGCCTTTGATGACTTTGCTTCCGGAGGGACAGACGAGGCAGCAAACCGAAAGATTCTCGGCTTAGATCTTTGATTAACCATAAAATTGTAGTCATGAAAACATCATTCAAATATATCCTTGCCTTCGCAATGTTTGCAAGTCTGACTTTTCTAATGGGGGCTTGTGGGGGCAACGAGGATGCTGCCCGGGGACTGTCATTGATTGAAGCCAGCGGTTGCCAGACTTGTCACAAAATGGAAGGGGCATTGATAGGCCCTTCTTATGCAGATGTGGCCAAGCGGTATGCAGATGGTGGGGAAGAGCTTGTTAAGAACCTTACCCGGTCTATTATCAATGGAGGTTCGGGAAACTGGGGAGAGGTTCCCATGACTCCGCATCCGCAAATTTCCGAGGCAGATGCCGAAACCATGGTGCGTTATATTCTTTCGCTTTAAATTAATTCAGTTATGTCAAAACTCAACTTTAATGTTTTTGCATCCCTGCTAATGCTGGGAACAATTTTTTCCTGCCAACCTGCTGAAAAAAAGGACGGCGGTAGTGAATCTGAAGCGGTGGAAGCACCTGCTGCCCACAATACCCTTACAGCTGCAGAAGCTGAAGAGGGCTGGGAACTTTTGTTTAATGGTACAGATATTTCCGGGTGGCACAAATATGGAGGAGCACCTGTGGGGGCCGCCTGGCAGGTAGTCGATGGGGAACTCATGCTGGATCCTTCTGCCAAGGATGGTTGGCAGGTTAGAGATGGTGGAGATATAGTCTCAGATAAAGAATTTGGTGATTTCCATCTGAGCCTGGATTGGAAAATTGCTGAAAATGGAAACAGTGGGGTCATTTTCTATATTTCAGAGGACACTACCTTGTACGAGTGGCCCTGGATGACAGGTCCTGAAATGCAGGTACTGGATAACAATGGCCACCCCGATGCAAAAATTGAGAAGCACCGCGCCGGCGATTTGTACGACCTGATTTCTGTTTCAGAAGAAACTGTTAAGCCCCACGGCGAATGGAACCATGCTGAAATCAAGTCTGAGGGTGGACAACTCGATATGTGGTTGAATGGAGTCAAGGTAGTCTCCACAAAAATGTGGGACGAGGCCTGGGCCGAAATGATTGCAGGCAGTAAATTTGGTGACATGCCCGGATTCGGTACTTTTCGCCAGGGGCGCATAGGTTTGCAGGATCATGGCGATAAGGTCTGGTTTAGAAATGTAAAAATCCGTTCTTTATAAGATCTATACAGCAGGTTTGGCTGAAGGCATAAAGCCCGACCTGCTACCTTTATTTTGTATCTTCTCATATCCGTTTACCCACCCCAAATGCTTCCTTTTGAATCCCTTTAAATCCCTGCAAAAGCAGGTCGATTTCCAGAAGTGTAAAAAATACAGTTATATGAAAATTGCTGCCCGCCAAATATTGATTTTGTTCTTATTGTTGTCTATAGGGTCTGTTATTAGTGCACAGTCGAGCTATGGAGATTATCCGATTACTCCGGTTTCGTTTTCTCAGGTGAAAATTTCAGATGGATTTTGGAGTCCCAAAATCAAAACCAATCATGAAGTCACCATTCCCATTGCCTATCAAAAGAGTCTGGAATCGGGCCGGATAGACAATTTTCTCATTGCAGGGGGAAGCAAAGCAGGTAATTTTTGCTCCATTTAACCTTTCGATGATACAGATATCTATAAAATCATTGAAGCTGCAAGCTATTCCATCCAAACCTTTCCCGATCCAGACATGGAATACATGATGGATACGCTGATACAGCACATCGGAGCGGCACAGGAGGCTGATGGTTACCTTTATACCAATCGCACGATTGGCAAAAACATACACGAATGGGCAGGCTCTGATCGATGGGAGCTGGTGCACGATCTTAGTCATGAACTGTACAACCTGGGGCACATGTTTGAAGCGGCGGTGGCCCACCATACTGCCACAGGAAAGCGGAATTTTCTGGACATAGCGATCAGGAGTGCGGATTTGATTTGTGAGGCCTTTGGTCCTGAAAAAATACGCAATTACCCCGGTCACCAGGAAGTTGAAATAGGCCTGGTGAAGTTATACCGCGTTACCGGAGATGAAAAGTACCTGCGACTGGCCCGTTTTTTTCTGGATATTCGCGGGCAGGAAGGGGTAGGGCAGCCGGATACCTACAACCAGTCACACCTGCCTGTAACCCAACAGGATGCCGCCGTAGGCCACGCTGTCAGGGGTTCGTATATGTGGGCTGCCATGGCAGACATTGCTGCACTTATGCAGGATTCGGCTTATTTGGAGGCGATTACGCGTATTTGGCACGATATTGCCGATAAGAAATACTACATCAATGGGGGGATTGGAGCTACAGGAAGCGGGGAAGCTTTTGGCGAAGCCTGGGATCTTCCCAATATGTCTGCTTACTGCGAAACCTGTGCCGGAGTGGGCAATGCCATTTGGAACCACCGCATGTTTTTGATGACGGGAGAAAGCAAATACATCGATGTCCTGGAGCGGACCATGTACAACAATATATTGGATGGAGTGTCGCTTTCGGGTGATCGCTTTTTTTATCCCAACCCTTTGGCTTCCTATGGGCAGCACCAACGCAGCGAATGGTTTGGCTGTGCCTGTTGTCCACCCAACGTTGCCCGTTTTTTGCCCTCTATGCCGGGGTACATTTACGCCCAAAAAGCAGATGATATTTACATCAATTTATACATTTCCAGTAATGTTGATTTGGAGACTTCGAAAGGAACCGTGCACCTGGCCCAATCCGGTTCTTTTCCCTGGGAAGGCGACGTAGATGTTGCGTTACAGGTACCTGAATTTTTTGGCGGAAGCCTTTATTTGCGTATGCCAGGTTATACCCTTGGTCGTCCGGTGCCGGGCGAATTGTACCGCTACCTGGGCGAAAATATCGGTGCACCTGAAATTTATTTCAATGGAAAGCTGCTGGATTATCAAATCAACGCTGACGGGTATGTGGTAATCAGTGAGTTTTCCGGAGATGATCGGATTAGTATTCGCTTTCCGATGGATCCCAGGGTAGTAGTGGCGGATGCCCGCGTTGCGGAAAATGCAGGTAAGATCGCTGTTGAAAGAGGTCCTTTGTTGTACTGTGCGGAATGGCCCGACAATGAAGGTGGAGTATTGAATTTAATGGCAGACAAAAATGCCGGTTTTACGGCAAAACCTTCCCAACTTTTTGGCGGAGCCTATGTGATAGAGGGTTCAGCAAGGATGGCCCAAAAAACACTGGAGGGGCCGGTTAAATTTTCGGACCAATTACCCCTGACTCTGATCCCCTATCATTTGTGGAACAATCGGGGACCTGGTGAAATGAGTGTCTGGCTGCCTGCCGAACCGTCAAGTGTGGCTCCTTTACCGGCACCCACTCTGGTGTATAAAAGTAAAATAAGTGCTTCAGTAGAGACACTGGCGCTAAGAGCGTTGAAAGACCAGCAATGGCCTGCTCACGCTTCTGACAGGAAGGTACCATACATGCACTGGTGGCCCCGGAAAGCAAGCAAGGAATGGGTGCAATTCGATTTTGAAGAGCCTGCCTCAGTCTCTTCGGTATCGCTGTACTGGTTTGACGACGGCCCCCACGGTGGATGCCGCATCCCTGCCGATTGGGAAGTTCAGTACAAAGAAGGGGACGATTGGAAGCCGGTAACAACTAAAATGGAATATACAACCACCAAAGATGCCCGCGACGAGGTTTCTTTTGAAGCTGTGACAACCCATGCCCTGCGTCTTGTCATACAATTGCCGGAAGATTTTGCCACCGGGCTGTATGAAGTTGAAATCAAATAACAGATTTTTGAAGCAAAAAATAACAAAACCATGCTCAGACCCTATTTGATCTTATTTTTTTCCCTGGCAAGTTTTTCGCTGCTGACCGCACAGGACAGCATGCCGCTTGAGTCTTTTTCTTTGACCAGGGTAAAGTTGTTGGAAGGCCCCTACAAGCATGCGATGGATCTCAATGTACAGACTTTGCTTAATTATGAACCGGATCGATTGTTGGCGCGATTCAGGATAGAAGCAGGCCTCGAACCCAAAGCCGAACCTTACGGAGGCTGGGAGGGAGAGTCGCTGGCCGGACATAGTCTGGGCCATCACCTGAGTGCCTGTGCGATGATGCACCAGTCCACAGGTAGCCTGCCTTTGTTGAAAAGAGTGGCCTACATCACGGATGAATTGTCAAAAATCCAAGCGGCCAATGGAGGAGGCTATCTGGGAGCTTTCAAAAACGGAAAGCAGGTGTTTGAAGATGAAGTAGCGCTCGGCAATATCCGTTCTCAGGGTTTTGACCTGAATGGCATCTGGGCTCCTTTCTATACCCACCATAAGGTGCTCGCGGGGTTGATGGATGCCTATAATCTGATAGGTTATCGCCCCGCTTTAGCTGTCGCTAAAAATTTTGCCGACTGGATCGCAACCATTGTGACGCCACTTACTGACGAACAGGTTCAGGAAATGCTAAAATGTGAGTTTGGGGGCATCCAGGAACCTTTGGCCGAACTGTATGCTGTGACGGGAGAGGAGAAATACCTCGAACTGGCACGGACTTTTCACCACGATGCAATCATCGATCCTCTGGTTGAGGGCATTGACATTTTGCCGGGCAAGCACGGCAATACCCAGATACCCAAGTTGATTTCCTATGCACGCATGTACGAATTGACAGGAGAAGAAAATGACCGGAAAGCGGCCGAGTTTTTCTGGAACACGGTGGTGGATCACCACACTTATGTCAGTGGCGGGCATGGCAATCACGAATATTTTGGAGAGCCGGACAAACTTCGTAACCGCCTGAGTGAGGGAACCACCGAGACCTGTAACGTGTACAATATGCTGAAACTTTCCGCCCATTTGTTGAAATGGGAGCCGGATGTCAAGGTTGCAGATTATTACGAAAGAGCTTTACTCAACCACATCCTTTCCTCTCAGCACCCGGAGGACGGAAGAGTGATCTACAACCTTTCTCTGGCGATGGGTGGTAAAAAGAGTTACCAGGATCCCGAGTTTTTTACTTGTTGTATCGGGACCGCTATGGAAACACACAGCAAGTATGGGGGCAATATTTATTATCATCGCAACAACGAGCTCTTTGTCAGCCAGTTTATTGCTTCAGAACTTAACTGGGAAGAACAGGGCGTGCGCCTGGTGCAGGAGACGAGCTTTCCGGCAGAGCAACAAACGACGCTCATGGTACATACGGAACAACCTAAGGTCCTGGACATCCGCATTCGTTATCCCCGTTGGGCCAAAGCAGGGGTCTCTTTTTTGGTCAATGGGCAGCCGCAGGAAATCATGCAGATAGAAGGAACCTTTGTAAGTTTGCGCCGTACCTGGAAGGAGGGTGACCGCATAGAAATGCGATTCCCTTTTACCTTGCGCAGCGAAGCCATGCCTGATGACCCCAACCGGATTGCCGTGTTTTACGGACCGGTTTTGCTAGCTGGAGATTTGGGACCTGAAGACGATGGTCGAGCCAATGACCGCGATTATGTGCCCATTTTTCTGACAGAGGACCACAATCCTAACGAGTGGCTGCGCAAAGTGCCGGGCGAGGTAAACACTTTCAAGTCCTGGGGGAATGTTGGCATGCCAAGGGAGGTTTTATTCCGCCCTTTCTATCAGGTTCACAATCGGAGGTATTCGGTTTATTTTGATATTTTTAATAAGTCGCAGTGGGAAGCACGCCAGGCGGCATGGAGGGAAGAAATGGAGCGGAAAAGACGCCTTGAGGAGTTGACTTATGATTCTTTTCAACCCGGAGAGATGCAGCCGGAGCGGGATCATCAGTTCACAGGTGAAAAATTGATGCTGGAAGAAGACTTTATGGGTAGAAAGGCCAGAGGAGCAGATCGAGGGGGCTGGATGTCCTGGGAGATGAAAGTCATGAAAGGACAACCCATGTCACTGGTGATTGAATATTGGGGAGGGTTTACCGGTTCCAAGACTTTCGATATCCTTGTAAATGATGTTAAGATAGCCACAGAAAACATCAGCGGTAAAAAAGACGGGGAATTTATAGATGTAAGTTATGATATCCCTGATGCCATTACAGCGGTGAATAGTACCATAAAGGTCACTTTCATGCCACATGAGGGGCACAGAGCCGGACCCTTCTTTTTCGCCAGGACTGTAAAGCGCTGATTGGAGGTTTAAATTCTAAAGACAAATCCTTCTGAAACCTTGCCCAGGTATTTTTCCTGGTCAAATTTATATAGGAAGGAACCTTTCCTGGAAGATTCCATATCCTTTTCATCCAATCTGAAGAGGATGTCAAGGGTATGGATTTTCTTGGTAAAGTTCCTTTTGTCCAAAGGACGGCAAAGGATGGCTTCGTATAGTTTTTGCAGGTGCCTCATGGTGAATTTTTCCGGAAGCAATTCAAATCCAATGGGTTGGATAGAGGTTTTGTATTGCAGGCGCTTCATGGCCCGATCTACCATCTCCCGGTGGTCAAAGATGAGTTCGGGTAATTCTGATAAGTTAAACCAACAAGCATCGTGCTTGTCCGTAATAGCACTTCCATGGTCGGAGGCATTGATCAGGGCATAGTAGGTAACAGAAACGGTACGATCCGCCGGATCCCGCCCGGGGTCACTAAAAACGCTGAATTGCTCCATGTATATTTGATGGAGACCGGTAAGTTGAAACAGGACCCGTTCGGCAGCTTCGTCCAGGTGCTCGTTTTTTCGAAGGAAGCCTCCCATCAGTGACCAGTGCCCCTTCATGGGCTCAAAATTTCTTTTAACCAATAAAATTTGCAGTTCCTCCTGATTGGGGTCAAAGCCAAAAATGATGCAGTCCACTGCAATGTATGCCTTGTCTTCTACATCATAACTGGGTTTTAAAATCATAAAAATTGTAGTTTATTGTTATCAGTGATTCACCGTTTGTTCCCTATTGGTACTAATTTAGTTTCAAGGGTTGAATTTATTTCACCCGCTTCGGGGTTTAAGGTTGTGATGAATGCTTACGATGGGTTGTCACCCATCGCTGGTGTATGTTGCCGCCTTCAGAGCTTCCGTTTGCTATTGCTCACCACTTTCTGTTCACTGCTCACCGTTCACTGTTTCCTGCTCGCTGCTCACCGTTCACTGTAAATAAAAAGAATTATTTGGAGTCTTTAATCGTAAATTTGAGAAAAGAAAAATTATGAAAGAATTCGGAGTCATTTTTGACATGGATGGAACCATGGTTGACAATATGATGATTCACCACAGAGCCTGGCAGCGTAAATTGTCAGATTTGGGCTTGGAATTGACAATGGCAGAAGTGATGGACCAGATACACGGTGTCAATGAGGAGATATTGGAACGACTGTTTGGAGATCGTTTTTCGGTGGCAGACCGCAAGAAACTTTCCTATGAAAAAGAGGCAGAGTACCGACGGGTTTTTCAGAATGAATTAAAGTTGATAGAAGGTTTACCTGCTTTGCTCGACGAGATGAAGGCCGGTCAAATACCTATGGCCATCGGTACGGCAGCTCCAGCTGAAAATGTAGATTTTGTATTGGACAACCTGAATTTGAGGCATTACTATCGGGATGTGGTTCATGCGGGAATGGTGGAAAAAGGGAAGCCGGATCCTGAAGTATTTATAAAGGCGGCTGCCGGTATGGGACTTGCCCCCGAACAGTGTATTGTTTTTGAAGACAGCATTACCGGAGCGGAAACGGCTCGGAGAGCTGGTTGTTCCTGTTTTATCATTACTACCACTCATGCTGCAGAAGAATTCAGCCATTTTTCACATATCATGGGGTTTTATGCTGATTTCAGGGGCTTGTCTTTGTCCCACATCAAAGAAAAATTAGGACATTAAGGGGGGATTTTCAGGGAAAAGGACAGTTTTTGTACCTTTAGAGAGCATCTAAAACGAAAACCAATTTTCTCAACCAAACATTGTCCTTTATGAAAAAAAGAATGTGGCTCGTATTGATACTGGCAGTCGCTTCGACTTGTGTTGTCATGGCACAGAGTATCCCAGACATGATTATAAGGTACAACGAGGATCAGCGCATCCTTCAGCGTCTTTATACGGTAGCAGGTTCTGATGAAACCATCAGCCGCATGCTGTCACTGGTGGATGAGTACCGGCAAAATCTTGAAAGGTTGGATTATAAAAAATTGAGCCTGGACGAAAAGGTAGATTACCAGTTATTCTTGCGCAACTTAAATGAAGATCAACGCTTGCAGGAAAAGTTGCGGGATGATATGACGGCTGCCTGGGATTTGATCTCATTTACGGGGCCCATTGAAGAAATGGTTGTTGCAAAGCGCAGAGGCAAGCAGCCGGATGCTCAGGAAACAGCCCGGCGAATGTCAATGGTTCAGCAAGCGATAGCATCTCTTTCCAAACAAAAAGAAGATGGCCCTGAAATAGATGAGGCTTTGGTCAGACCTGCTTTGGAGTACCTCAACGACATTAAAGAAGCCCTGGCAGAAGTACAGGCTTTTTATTACGATTACGATCCGGCTTATACCTGGTGGACTGCCAAACCTTATGAAGATCTGGTCGCAGGTCTGGATGGCTATGCGAAAGTCCTGGATGGGAAAAAAGCAGTGCAAAGCAATCAAAAAAGGGATGAATCCGGGATTGTGGGAGTACCCATCGGCGATGCAGAAATAAGCAAGCAATTGGCTTTTGAGATGATCCCCTATACGCCGGATGAATTGATTGAAATCGCTGAGCGCGAATTTGCCTGGTGTGACAGGGAAATGCTCAAGGCATCCCGTGAAATGGGCTTTGGAGACGATTGGCACCAGGCCTTGGAAGCAGTCAAGGAAACCTATGTAGCTCCCGGAGAGCAACCTGCTGTCATCGATCGTTTGTACAACGAATCTATTGATTTTATCAAGGCCAGAGACCTGCTTACCATACCTCCTCTGGCGGAGGAAACCTGGCGCATGTCTATGATGGCTGCCGAGCGGCAAAAAGTTTCTCCTTTCTTCCTAGGAGGTGAGCGCATCATCATCTCTTATCCTACCAGCACCATGACACACGAAGAAAAATTGATGAGCATGCGTGGCAACAATCCTCATTTTTCGAGGGCGACCGTACAGCATGAGCTGATTCCTGGGCATGGATTACAAGCTTTTATGGGGCGAAGGTATAAGACTTATCGCGATTTCAGCACTCCTTTCTGGGGAGAAGGCTGGGCCTTGTACTGGGAGCGACTGCTTTGGGATCAGGGGTTTCCTGAAACTCCTGAAGATAAGATCGGAATGCTTTTCTGGCGAATGCACCGTTGTGCACGCATCATTTTCTCTTTGAAATACCATCAGGGAGAGTGGACTCCGCAGCAGTGCATAGACTTTCTGGTAGATAGGGTCGGCCATGAGAGAGCCAATGCTGAGGGAGAAGTGAGGCGCTCTTTTACCGGAGGTTATGGCCCGCTTTATCAGCTTGCGTACATGATTGGTGGATTGCAGTTTGAAGCCCTCAAAAAGGAAATGGTGGACAGTGGAAAAATGACCCATAAGGAATTCCACGATGCCATTTTACAGGAAAACCGCATGCCGGTAGAGATGGTAAGGGCTTTGATTACAGGAGAAGCTCCTGACAAAGACTTCGTATCCAGGTGGAGATTTTACGATCTCAGACCCTGATCTGAGGGGGTAATTATTACTCTTAGGATGAAATTATAAACTAATTGGCGTATATTAAGGAGGATTTCAGATCAAATGTTTCTTTTATGCGCCAATTAAAAATCACCAACAAGATTACCGCCAGGGAAAGCATCGCTTTGGATAAATACCTGAGCGAGATCGGTAAAATTCCCATGCTGACGCCACAAGAGGAAGCAGTATTGGCACAAAAAATCCAGGAAGGAGACAAAGAAGCACTGGATAAGTTTATCAGATCAAACTTACGCTTTGTAGTTTCTGTAGCCAAACAATACCAAAACCAGGGTTTGTCTCTCAGCGATCTCATCAATGAAGGCAATGTTGGTTTGATGAAAGCCGCCAAAAGATTCGATCCTACGAGGGGATTCAAGTTCATTTCGTATGCTGTTTGGTGGATTCGGCAGTCCATCCTTCAGGCTATTGTGGAATATGCTCGCATCGTAAGGTTGCCTATCAATAAGTCCGGTTCCTATAGCAAGGTCAATGAAGCTTTTCTGGCCTTTGTGCAAGAGTTTGAAAGAGAGCCTACTCACGAAGAACTGGCCGAATTATTGGAAATCACACCTCGTGAAGTTTCCAATATGCTGAGGGGAAATGGCCGCCACCTGTCTGTCGATGCTCCAATGGGGGGCGAAGAAGAAGGGTTTACGATGCTGGACTTGATTTCCGGAGATGAAGGCATGCATCCGGATGATCAGCTGATGGAAGAATCCTTAAAAACAGAGGTTCAGCAGGGCTTATCGATTCTATCGCCAAGGGAGGTGGAGGTACTATCCGCCTACTATGGCTTGAACGGATACCCTCCCCTAAATCTGGAAGAAATTGGCGACAAATACAGCCTTACTCGTGAGCGCGTCCGACAAATAAAGGAAAGAGCCATCCGACGATTGCGAAAATCATACAACAGGAATGCCCTGAAATCCTATCTGGGCTAGTAATTTCGCATCGCTTTTGTTTTTTATGTACTTTTGCAAGAAAAATTCATGTCTGCTGTAGTAATTCTGACTCTGCTGAGCATAGCCGTCACTGCGGGCCTTCTCTATTTGTTGTTTAATGTCATGACTGAGTACAATCCCGGTAAAAGGAAAGTACAGGCAGATCTAAAGAAAATGAAGGACGCCCTGTCGCCCTACCTGGGCAACCTGGTTCCTATCAATAAAGAAGAATTGGAGTTGTTCTCACTGAGCCAAATTCATCAGTTATCCAAGAAAAGGACCCGGACTGCCAGGGGAGTTTATACCACCATATTTCACGAACCGATCATGGCCTACAGTTACAAGCGTTACCTTTCTTCCAAATTAAACGCTGTATTGTATGCCCGCACAGCCAATCATGAATTTGCCTTCCGCATCCAAAAAGGCGAGGTTAAGGTTGTGATTGACAATGTATTGGTAGGCACGATCAGGGACAACAATGTACTTTACAGCGTGAAAGACAATCGCATGATTGCAAGGATCAACCGTGCTGTCCACGAAAGTTATCTTCCGGTACTTGTTAATGACAGGGAAGTGGCACAGGTGGCTGTTCATGCCCCCGGAAACAAAGAAAAGCTCCTGAGTTCAAGGGCTTTTGCTTTTGTAAAATCTGACCTGAGCCATGAAGAGGAAAAATTACTCCTGTCGATGTCTATATTGGAACTGGTCAACAGAGAGTTGGGATAAAGGAGCAGCGACCGCTGAACCTTTACGAAATAACCTTGTTTATTCTTACATTTGTGCAGGCAAGTAGTAAAATCATGAATATTTCCAAAACCATTCATCTTATCATCTATAGATTTCGGGAAAAAGGCCTGGAAGTTTTTCTGGTAAATCCTTCCGAAAACGAATGGTCATTGCCAGTCGAAGCATCTGATGAATTGTCCGGTCGAACCAAATTCATGGACGAGGACAGGCTCATAGAGTTGGATCCGGTATCTATGGAAGATGGCAAGTCTGATGAAGCATGGGCTATCGAAGGAGACTGGCATGAAATTCCATCGTTGAAGGCCATGTTGTACGAAGATGCCAAATCCCTGACTGAAAAGCTGGATGATTTGGAAAAAGGAAGTTATGTTCGCGTAAAAGAGGCTTTCAAGAAGGTTTTGCCCGAGCAATACAAATTCCTCAAGGAGTTGAAAGATATTTTGATAGATCGAAATTCTGTCAAGGACTTGTAAAGCTTTATTTGCCCTTTTCTAACTGTTTGCTTTTGCAAAAAGCAGCAAAATCTTTAGCTGCCAACCGGCAGGCATCCATCGCATCTCTCAATTCAAAGCTGTCTTTAAGACTTTCATCCAAGAACACAAGAAGACTTGCTTGGTTGTCAAGCGCTACCCTTGTTTTTTCTGCAGAAAAAACAACAAGATTTTGCTTGGCAGATTCAAAAAAAGCGAAGGATGAATCCAGCAGGGCTTCAAGTTGGTTTTTTCTTTGTGCGGGGGAGAGTTCCTTTGTTTCCAGGGTTGCAACTAAAAGTTTCTCCATGTTGTAAAAACCCGGATCTGTTCTGTAGGGTCTGAGATCGTTTTGTTTGAGGGCAATTTGTTTTTTGAATTTATCCAGATTTGCCCGCTGTTGTTTTTTTAATTGCACCGTATCCAATTGGTTGAGCAGGATTGCTGAATAATCGAGAAACTGCCAGTCGTCCTGAAGGGTTTTGGGTGGATAGATCAAGGGCAGTGGGTTGGAGAAGCGTTTTTCCCATTCCAGTGTCAAGCTTTGAAACAATTTTTTAAAGTGTTGTTGTTCTGGTTGACAGGCAAATACTGCAATCAGTAAAAAGGCGACAGGCCAGTTTTTTTTCATATTTTCAGATTCCTATTGATGCGACAAGTTCTAAAGTTTTGTCTAGTAATTGTTTAACATTCAAATCTGTGGTGTCAATAATGACGGCATCTGCAGCAGGTTTTAAAGGACTCATAGACCTGCCCGAGTCGATATCGTCTCTTTTAGACAAATTATCCATTACCTCATCCAGAGTCACTGTCTTTCCCTTTAGTTGCAGTTCGAGGTGGCGCCTTTCAGCTCTGATTTTGAGGTTGGCTTTTAAAAAAAGCTTGAGTTCTGCGTCGGGAAATACCACTGTACCGATATCTCTTCCGTCCATGACAACTCCCCGGTCTTTTCCGATGGCTCTTTGTTGTTCGACCAGGAAATTCCGGACAGCGGGCAAGGTTGCGACTTCACTTACCTTGCTTGCGACTTCCATGCTGCGGATATCTTCTTCCACATCCCTTCCGTTCAGGAAGGTATGGTTTTCACCCGCTATATTGGCAAAGGATATATTCACCTGTTGCAGGACTTCCGGTAGCTTATCGGAAGCTTCTGCCGGGATATTGTTTTGGAGAAAGAACAGGGTGACAGCCCGGTACATTGCCCCGGTATCGATGTAGGTGTAATGCAGGTGGCGAGCCAAGGCTTTGGCGATGGTACTTTTTCCGCAGGAAGAACCACCGTCTATTGCGATGATGATTTTGTTGTTCATGCGGCAAAGGTAATGATTACTTCAATTGGGCTGTTATCAGCGCCCATAAATGTTCGTAGGGAATGACTTCCGAACAGGGTTCTTTATCATCATATTTGAAGGGAACCAATTGCAGGCCTTCCAGGTATTTTTCAGTATTTTTCAGTTCGCCTAATTGGAAATTTGCCCTGGCTACTTGTTGTAGCAATCGGGTAAATTGGATGAGGCGGAAATTTTCTTCTGTTTTGAGGTATTTAGCGGTAAAATCCTTTAGCTTTTCAATCAGTTCCTGTGCTTTGAGCAGGCTGTTTTTTTCTATAAGGAACAGGATTTTCAACACCAGTAGCTTGGCAGTGCTGTTTTTGTTTTCTTTCTGATAGGTCAGGGCTTCATCCAAAAAAGCATTGACCAGTTGGTTGTTGCTTTTTTGGCGTGCAAGTACAGGGAATTCATCCCCCAGTCTGACCATAAGATAAAGCATGGATGCACCAAACACTCTCCACTTTTCCCTATGATTGGGTTCGTATTTTTTGAATTTTGGGTGCTGTCTGGCTTTTTCCAGTACTGCGGAGGCCTGGATATAGTTTTTGCTATGAACAGATAGCAGGAAATAAAACTCCATAAAAGTGAACCAGCTTTCAGAGCCTTCCGGAAAGCTGCTTAGGTATTTCTCAGCTGTAATTTTACCATTTTTGAAGTCTTGGAGGTGCAGATAAGCTGCCATTTTGCGGGTATGGAAGAAGATGAGTTTTTCCTCCGGAAAGAGGTCGGCCTTCCCGGCAAAATAAGATTCTGCCTCGTCACATACCTGCAGTAATTCGCAGTAATGGCTCGTAGTTTCCAGCAGCAGCACCTTTGCCAGGAACTTATAGTACATGATTACTGCCGAATCGTGGCTTGTTGCCAGGTTTTCCAGCTTTTGAAGGGCATTGGCTGTATTTTTTTCCAGATCGCTCCTTCTGTTGGTTAGGTGCAAGCGAATGGACTGTACCTGTGCTTCTGCTTCAATTTCTGCCAAAAAAACCGGCATATAATCAAAGATGAGTTGATCGTAGTATTCAAAGTCTTTTTTGTTTCCTTCATCGGCGCTCTGATCGCGCAGAATTCTCGCACAGTTTACTATGATATCGGCAAAGTGGAATTTAAGAGCAGTCGTTAGAATCTGACGAGCCAGCCCATTGGCTGAGACAGTAGCCTCGTTGGCAAGTAGTATTCTTACCAGTGTCCAGTCCTTATTACAGGAAAAATAAGCTCTGTCATAGCCAGAAGTATGTGGGAGGTTTAGGTCCAGAAAAAAAAGTGTATTGAGCAATCTTTTGCGAAAGCGGGACTTTAGTTGTCTGTACCGGGCATCTGTAGGGCTGCTTTGATACAGCAAAGTAGCGGCATCTCTGTCATTTTTGAGTCGATGCGTCGCCAGTGCTTCGTAGAAAAGATTGAATTTATTGTCCTTCTGGTTGAGATAGGCAGCATCAAAAACTTCAATGTGTTTTACCTTCTTTTTGGTAACGATCCGGGCAATTTCGATGAGATTTTTCATGCACTGAAGTCAGAGGTGAATTATCCCAATGAAGTTAAGGAATTAAAAAGAAAGGGAGAGAAACCAATAGGAAAATATCAAAAATGCGATCAGGTTTCCTGCAAATTTGCAAAAAACCTGATCGAAAAAGTCTCCGGAAGAAAGGAATCCGGACTAGTACTCTTCGTCGTTGAACAAGAAGTCGTCTTTTCTTGGGTAATCCGGCCAAATATCCTCGATACTGTCATAAATTTCACCCTCGTCTTCCATCTGCTGTAGGTTTTCAATTACCTCGAGAGGAGCACCTGACCGTATGGAATAGTCAATCAGTTCATCTCTTGTGGCAGGCCATGGGGCATCTTCGAGATGGTGAGCAAGTTCTAATGTCCAGTACATAGCTTAAAGATTAATTGTAATGTGCAACAATGATACCTGTTTATGGTCGCTTTGAGGTATTCTAAACAATTTTGATTATCAGAGGGTACAGCTAATGCTATGTAATTCAAACAATTGTTTGGAGTAAGCCCTCTTTATCTCAGCCGCAAAAATATAATTTTTTTTCAACTTTCCACAAAAATAATGTTAATGAGAAAAAATAATTTCATTACTGTGTAAAAATTTGATATTCAAACTGTTATGTTTTGTATTTTCGGACATGGATGACTTCAAATTTTTTCCCTGCATAGGGATAGGGTATTTTTCCTATGTCCCAGTTGTTTTCAGGACCTGTCGGATCACAGATATAATATTTTGTTCCTTCGTGGGTGATGTATTCTCCACCGATTGCTTCTGATGCTATTCCGATAGTGACATGGTCCGGATATCCCACAATAATAATTGGCTCAGCAATTAGTTTGTGTGCAATTTGATAGAAAAGGGCTACCCGGTCTTCACAATCTGAAGCAGGGTAGAGCAATGTTTCTTCTGCAACCATAGGTTTGTTGGTTCCAAATTGTCGGATATCTTCTGCGTAAGAAAAGGCAGAGCGGGTAAAGCTCGCCAATAATTGTATTTGTTGTTTGAAAGGCATTCCGCGTAATTGCTGCAAGATTTCTTCCAATAGTGTTTCCTGCATGAGCTTGGAAGCGGGAGCTTCGATGTAGGCAGCCTCCTCAAGCAATGGGTGGGCAGCCATTACTTCGGCAATCAGTCCGTTAATTTGACCCGACCATCGGATGGTGCTGTCGCGAAAACTGAATTCCCAGGTTCGTGTAAGCGGCCGGGCTTTGAGTTGTGGCCAGTGCTTGATGGAAAAGGAAAAATCGAGAGGATCAGCGTTTTCCATAAACACAGGCCAGTAAAACTGCGTGTTTTCAAAGCCGGGATGGGCGATGGCACTTACGTTTACGAATCGCTTTCCATCTTCTTCAAGAAAGGGGACTTCATAGAGCATGGATTGAGTCCTCAGGTAAAGATATACAGACTTGTCAAAGTAGGCCAGCCGGGCATCATAACCGGTTTTTGTCAAAACAAACCAGTTGAGGATGTCTCGTTGTACTGGGGTAGCTTTTGGAAAGGCTTTTTGATGGGTAGCATCTACCAGTAAGAAAAACAGCCAGTCAGAAAGTTCTTTATGGTGATGTAAGGTTGTAAGTTGTTGGAGGTAGGGCTCGAAATCTGTTTGTTCCAGTGTCCGAAAGCAATGGTAAAGGGCAGGTGCGGACCATTTTTTTGACGCTGCCGGAGGCTTAAAATCTGCCGGCAGCGTCAGGTTGAAAGTTTCGGTAAAGAAATCTACCGTCACTTCCAACGAAGATGGGGTTGCGGTGAACCGCAAAAAACTGATTAATAGTAACAATGACATAGAGACGTTTCTTCTTCAAGCAAATGAAGGACTGCCCTAAGATGTTACATTGCTTTGGAGTCTCTTAAAATTGGCTCCGACTCAAAGCATTTTCTTGAAGCAGCTTTTTATAAAATCAACATGGCATCGCCATAGCTAAAGAAGCGGTATTCATTTTTTACTGCTTCATTGTAAGCTTCCATGATCAGGTCATAACCACCGAAAGCACAGATCATAATGATCAGGCTTGACTTTGGCAGATGGAAATTGGTAACCATGGAGTTGGCGATGTGAAAATCATAAGGCGGATAGATAAACTTGTTGGTCCATCCCGTTGCTTGTTTCAAGTAGCCTTCGGCAGAAACAGCAGACTCAATGGAGCGCATACTTGTGGTACCTACGGCGCAAATTTTATGTTTGTTTTCCTTTGCTTTATTAACTACATCCACAGATCGTTGGGGAATGCTGAAATATTCGGCATCCATTTTATGTTTGGAGAGATCTTCTACATCGATGGACCTGAAGGTGCCCAGACCGATATGCAGGGTAAGTTCTGCAAATTCTACCCCTTTGATTTCCATTCTTTTGAGCAATTCTTTGCTGAAGTGCAAGCCGGCTGTGGGCGCTGCTACTGCTCCAATTTCCTTGGCATAGACAGTTTGATAGCGTTCTTTGTCGATATCTTCAGAAGGTCTGGAAATGTATTTGGGGAGAGGAGTATTGCCCAGATAATTTAGTTCATTGAGGAACTCATCATCGGTTCCTTCAAAAAGGAAGCGAATGGTGCGGCCTCTGGAAGTAGTATTGTCAACGACCTCTGCTACCAGCACGTCATTATCATGCTCGTCACTGAAATACAATTTATTGCCTACGCGAATTTTGCGTGCCGGATCTACCAATACATCCCACAGGCGAGCTTCATTATTTAGTTCGCGAAGCAAAAAAACTTCGATTTTGGCACCTGTTTTTTCTTTTCTGCCGTACAACCGTGCAGGAAAGACCTTGGTATTGTTGAAGATCATGACATCATCTTCATCGAAATAATCAATGATGTCTTTGAAGATTTTGTGTTCAATTTTGCCACTATCCCTATGGACGACCATTAGTCTGGATTCGTCCCGCTGGTCAGCAGGGTATTGTGCGATCAATTTTTTCGGCAGATCAAATCCGAAATTTGATAGTTTTGTCCTCATTCACTTGTATTTTCTCAAATTGGAACGCAAAGATAACAATTTACTATACATTACAACAGGCACTTTGGTTTCCTGAAAGGTGGGACATTTGAGCTATTTGAAGAGAAAAAATGTGCCTTGATCGATAGGATTAGGGAAGAAAAAAAGTTCTTTCTAGTTTTGACCATACTTTAGGGTGAAAATTACCGGAGCAAAAATACATTTCGCATGATGACACATGTCAAGATATTCTGGGAAGCCGTCGTAATGGCGATGCAACAATTGACCGGCAATAAGCTGCGTAGCTTCTTGTCTCTATTGGGGATCAGCATTGGTATTTTTTGTATCATCGGTATTTTGTCTGCGGTAGATTCTTTGAAAGATTATATACAAAATAATCTCAATAAGCTGGGCAATGATGTGGTGTATGTCCAAAAGTGGCCTTTCGTGGATATGGGGGGCAATTGGTGGGACTGGATCAAACGTCCTTATCCGGATTATTCGGAATACGAGGCCGTAAAAGAAAAATCACAAACAGCAGAATTGGTTTCCTTCCACCTGGATGTTGGAATGAAAACAGCCAAGTACAAATCAAATAGCCTTCAGGGTGTTTTTTTGGTTGCCAGTACCATAGAATTTGCAAGCATATTCAATATGGATGTGGAACAGGGGAGGTTTTTTACCAGTTCTGAAGCTCAATTTGGCACCAATGTAATCGTCCTGGGAGCCAATGTGGCAGAGGCATTGTTTGAAAATATTGATCCTCTGGGAAAAGATATTAAGATGATGGGGCGGAAGTTTCGAGTGATTGGAGTGTTAAAGAAAGAGGGGGAGGATCCATTTAATCCCTTAAATTTTGATGATGCTGCCTTCATTTCGGTCAATAGCGCGAGGAATGTGATCAGCCTTAAGTCTAATCAATTTTGGAGTTCCAGCATCTCTATCAAGGCTCGGGAGGGCATTGACGTGCGCATGGTGAAGGATGAACTGACAGGAATTGTGCGGGCACATCGTCGCCTAAAACCAAGGCAAGAGGACAATTTTGCCTTGAATGAAATATCCATGATCGCCAGTGTCCTGGGTAATTTTTTCGGTACACTCAATATTTTGGGTTTCGTTATCGGGTTTTTTGCCCTTTTGGTAGGTGGGGTAAGTGTAGCGAACATCATGTTTGTTTCTGTAAAGGAAAGGACATCGATTATAGGCATCAAAAAATCTATTGGTGCCCGGAGGGAGGCTATTTTGCTGGAGTTTCTGATTGAAGCGGTGGTACTGTGTATAGTGGGGGGTATTATGGGACTCGGATTGATATTTGTGATTCTGTCTATATTGACCGCAGTACTTGATTTTGATCTCCATTTGTCATTGATAAACGTAGTACTCGGACTGGTAGCCTCCATCCTGGTGGGAGTAATTTCTGGTTTTGTTCCGGCTGTACAGGCGTCCAACCTGGATCCTGTAGAAGCCATGCGCAGAAAATAGCTGCTGCTATTTGTTTCGCTCCCTGACCTATTTTGTAGGACGGCAATAAAATAAAATTCAAAAAATCTTATTCTATTATTGCCGTCTTACAAACCAATCTTATAAATTTGGCGCAATTCAGCCACAAGCCTCTTTTGTTCGAATAATCAAGATTTTAATCAAGGCGGTCTTAGTCTATTGATCCCATGAGTTTAGGATCAATACAAATATCGTATGCGATATATGTTTACCTTTGCCGGAAAAAAAACGCTCGATTGTAGTTCCGGAATAATTAACAGGGCATGATTGGCGTTTTAAAATTCTGTTTTCAAAAAGATTTTTTACTAAAACAAAAGAGCGTGCATCTTTTTACCTTGCCCCCCTCAAAAGTTTATCCCATGAACAGATTGCTGTCACTGGTTTTCCTGCTGTTTCTCGGATATGCTGGACAAGCCCAGCAGTTGTCTTTGTTTACCCAGTACAGAGAAAATACTACTGTGATCAACCCTGCGGCCCTCGAAGGCGATTTTCTCGGGTTTGGACAAAACATTTCTTTTGGTGCATCCTACCGGGCACAATGGGTAGGTTTGGAAAACGGGCCCACTACTCAGGTGGTTCGGGGTACCTATTTTAATCCCGACATGCGGGGTGTAGCACTAATGGCTGGTGGTCATATCATCAATGATCAGACAGGCCCTACCGGTTTTACCGGAATTTACGGTAGAATCGGTGGAATAGTTTCAAGTGATCCCGAGTACAGTGGCCTTTCCATAGGGCTAAGCTTCGGCATGGCACAGTTCAGATTGAATGCGGCTGACATCATTCTACGGGAAGACAATGACGTTTTGGGCAGCAACAACCAGACAAAGATTTATCCGGATGTCGGTTTGGGTATCTATTATTACACTACGCTCAACAACCGCTCTAGTGATTATGTATATGGCGGAGTTTCCATTCCTCAGGTTTTTGGATTGGATTTGACTTTTCAGGACGAAAATGGAGAATATGCGACTCAGCGGGTTCAGCATTTTTATGGTTTATTGGGAATGTACAAATTTTTTGACAACAATAGCTTTATAGAACCATCGGTTTGGATCAAACGGGTTGCAGGCGCTCCCCTGAGTGTGGATTTCAACTTACGCTATCAGTTGCCGGTCCCTTTGTGGATAGGAGCAGGTGGGTCTACTGGAAATGCCGTTCATCTCGAAACGGGGGTGTTGCTGGGTGACAGTGTAGGGTTTTCCAATACCTTCAAGCTGGGTTACGGCTTTGATTATTCCTTCAACTCTTTTGGGCCGACGGCCGGGACCACACATGAGATCAACCTGACCTTTTCTTTGGATCGTTAATTAGCATTTTCGTGGTCTGATAAAGATTATTTATGAGCATCAATAATTATACTCCCATATCCATGAAGTTTATGAAAAGAGCATTACTGGCCATTGTGGGGTTGGTATCCGCATTTCAGGCATCCGCACAGATTGGCGCAGCCTTGACAATCAACCTTGAAAGATCAGTGGAAGAGGCTCCGTGCACCGGAGATGTAGTGTGTATCAATGTAACAGCAGAAGATTTTACGGATATCGTAGCACTGCAAAGTTTTTTCACCTGGAATCCGGCTGTTCTGGCCTTCAAAGAGATCGTGCCGGGC
>JALQTV010000090.1 GCA_023268675.1 Saprospiraceae bacterium
ATTAAAGGGATAATCTCTGAGACCTATTTGCCAACCGATTACATAATCCAGGCTTTTGTTGCTCTGAGTAACAAAAGATACCCTATAAACCACTGGTCGGTCTCCATTGCCAATATACCCCGAATACCCGGCTAGATTTTGTTGTACGATGCCCCATTTTAAGTTGAGATCCAGTCCTGCACCATAAAATACCGCATCGTTCTGGTAATGTTCATCGCCAAAAGTTTGCCAAACGTAAAACCCCATATTCAAATAGGAGCGTATAGAGGAGATTATCCTGCCTGGAAGGGTTATATTTTTGCCGAAGGCTGCATTAAAATAATACCCAGGTGTATCTGTGTATCGGGCATCTGACAAACGGTTGCCGGAAGCCGTTTTGAGGTTAATAGAAAGGCTGATTCCCGGTTGCCTGTCTGTTTCTGTCAACAATTGCACCAAAGTACCGATATAAACATCTCCCACTGCCCAGCCATCTCCCTCGACGTTGCGTGCCCGACGAAGATCACGAGTGAGGGTATCAGTGCGGTAGTGCTCCAGTGGAACCATGCTTATCCGTAGTCCGGCTCTTGGGGAATACAAGGGCAAATAAAAACTACTCTCCATGTTTTGGGTCTGATCCCCTTTTCCGTAGTGCAAAGCCAGACCCGTTTTGAGCAGGAAAGATTCAGGCAATTGTCCCTTCTCAACAAAAGGAACAGGCAGCGCGTTTGGCCCCATATAAGCCGGAGCCAGACGCAGGTATTTGTGCCAGTGGGTGACTCCGTCCCAGTTGTGCTTTTTGTTCCACCAATCGAAACCTTGTGCACTTGCCACAAACGGCAGCAGCGGCAATGTACAAAAGAGGATAAGTCTCGATGTGTAGTGCAAAATCAACTAATTTTTCAGAAAAATAGCCTACCTTAAAACGGTTTTCAAATTTTCACCCAACAATTAAACAATGAAGTCAAAGTTTGCTCTTTTTTTATTCCTACTACCATTTACCAATGCCCTGTTTGGGCAGCAAAAACCCAATATTGTACTGATTGTTGTGGATGACATGCGTTTTGATGAATGGAGTGGAGGGGGGCATACCTATTTGCAAACTCCCAACATAGATGAACTGGCCAACAAGGGTAGTAATTTCACCCGCGCTTACCACGCAGTAGCTCTTTGCTCACCCAACAGAGCAAGCATACTTACCGGTCAGTATCCCTCCCGACACGGAATCATTGACAACTCAGCCCGAAATCAAGCCAGTTTCATGCTGGATCTTTTTCCTTCAGAATTGCAAAAAGCCGGTTATACTACTGCTCATGTGGGCAAATGGCACATGGGAAACAGTGCTGAGCCAAGGCCGGGATTTGATTACTGGCTTTGCCTGGAAGGGCAAGGGCAAACTTTTGACCCTATTCTTTACGAAGGCACCCGACGCTTTCAAGCTGAAGGATATGTTACAGACGTTTTGACTGACAAAGCACTGGGGTTTATCGAAAACAATCAAGAACAGCCATTCTTCCTATACCTGGCACATAAGGCCATCCATCCGGAAGTCGTTCAGTTTGATGACGGTTCCAGCGATCTAAGCGCACCAAAAGTGTTCTACCCTGCCCCACGACACGCCGGAACCTACAAAGAAGCTGTTTTTGACCGAAGGCCTACTACTGCCGATACCCATGCCGACGCAGGCAAACCCATCGTACAGCAAGCCCTTCAATTGCGTGCAGAAATACTGGCAGCTAATCCCGAATTTGCCAATTCCATGGACATAGGCATTTCAGAAAGTTCGATCAGGCGCCGGGCTGAAATGATGCTTGCTGTGGATGAAAGTCTGGGTCGAATCATCCAAAAACTTGAACAACTGGGAGTGCGGGACAATACGGTCATCCTATTCACCAGCGACAATGGTTATTTCTTCGGAGAACATGGATTTTCTCTAGAACGAAGGATGCCTTACGAAGAGTCTATCAAAGCTCCCCTGATCATTCACCATCCAGGAGTAGCTGCTCCGCAGAAAAACATAGCCTCCCTTGCCCTTTCCATCGATCTCGCAGCCACAGCCTTAAACATTGCCGGGGTTCCTCCTTCTCCAAAAATTCAAGGCACCTCCCTCCTCCCATTAATTGAGGGCAAGCAAACAACCGTACGATCGGCGGCACTAGTGGAGTATTACAGCAACGAAAACCCATTTCCCTGGACTGCACAAATGGATTATCGAGTCGTGGTCACCCCACAATACAAATACATCAAATGGCTACATTTTGATGAAGCAGAATTGTACGACCTCAAAGCAGACCCATTCGAGAAAGAAAATCTGATTCAAGCTCCCGGTATTGAAAAAACCAAGGAAACCTTGAAGCAAGCGCTCAGAACGCTGCAATTAAAAGCCCTTGGTCTGGATTAAACCACAAACAACAAGCATGTCCAAAGAATATGGCACCAAAACCCGGTTGTTGCGAATCATGAAAGCACTGATAGAACAACCGGGATTTTATACCAAGCGAAAATTAGCCAGTCTCTATGATGTATCCATAGATACCATTTCTCATGATTTCAACGCCCTCAACAACGCAGGTTTCCTCCTTGAATTTGACGAAAAACACCGCTATTCATTCGTACAAGAGAAACCCTTCCGGCAATTACAGGATCTGCTTCATTTTTCAGAAGAAGACCAATTGTTGCTGTATCAGGCAATGGAGCTCATCCCGTCCAGTGACAACAGACGCATCAGGCTGAAGCAAAAGCTGGCAGCCTTGTACGATTTCCGAAAATTGGGCTTTACCTACCTCAGTAGGCCCCACCTCAATAAAATAGACCAGCTCTTACTCGCCAAAAACAACAAGAAACAAGTCATCCTTCGCGACTACCATTCTTCTCATAGCAACAACATCCAGGACAGGCAGGTAGAAGCTTTTCACATTCAGGCAGCCGACAATACATTCCAGGCCTGGGATCTGGATAAAAAAGAAATTCGCCACTTCAAAATTTCCCGGGTGTCCTCAATGGAAGTCACAGAAAAAGACTGGGAATTTGAGAACCATCACCAGCTTCTAACCACAGATCCCTTCAGAATTGCAGATCCCAATCAAGTAGAAGTGCACCTCAGCATGGAAATTGGTGCCAAAAACAGCCTGATCGAACAATACCCATTGAGTACTCCCTTCATCAAAGCCACTTCCTCCAGCAATAGTTTTGAATTCAAATGCATGATGAATCATCGGTTTATAGGCATAGACCGGTTCATACTGGCTCACCACAAACACATCCTTAAAATCCATGCGCCTCAAAGTCTGCTCCAACACATGAATAAATTAGTTTCCGAATTTCCCTCTTTTTAGCTATTATCTTGAGGGGGGTAGGGAAATGAATACCCCAAGCCAAGTGCTAATTTTGCCTCCATACCTCAAAAAACCAGGATTTTAGGGCATTTCGTTGCAACATTCCTGGAAAACAGAAATGGGCATTATCTGCATACCCATCTAACGTAGTTATACTGAGCTGTTATCATCCCGGGAGCTACACCCATGCTCCCTGGGGTGCTTTTTGTCAACTTATCTCTTCTCTTCCCGCCTCAGTCGAAAAGCATGCCATCAAATGAATCCTTTTTCCCATCTTCGAACTTTAGAATCAATCTACCACTACCTCAAATGAATGCCATGAAAACTCCATCCATAAAAATGCTGATTTTTCTGAGCCTCTGGGTCATTGGACTTCCATTAAGCGGACAAGTAAGCGGCAAGATCACGGACAAGGAGGGAAATCCCCTCCCTTACGCTAGTATCTATTGTCCTCAAGTGGGTGACGAAAACCAAACGCTCGGGACTACTAGTAATGCAGACGGTGTTTTTACCCTAAACCTTCCCACAGGAAAAGTCCAACTCGTAGTGCAGTACATAGGATTCGAAACCAAGGTGCTCGAACTCAGCCTCTCAGACACACCTGTTTTTCTTGAAATAAGACTTGACAATCAAAGCATTGATTTGCAGGAAATTGTAGTTACCGCAGGTGAGGACCCAGCCTATGCAATCGTCCGAAAAACCATGGAACAAAGATTGTATCACCTCAATCGGATAAACAGTTACCGGTGCAACAGTTATGTGAAAGGCAATATCAAAATGGAAGAAATGCCGAAAGCCTTTATGGGTCGATCTCTTGAAGATCTGGGTGGCCTGGTAGATTCCAGCGGACAGGGAATATTGTATTTGTCAGAGGTAGAGTCCGAACTATTCGCAAAACGCCCGGATAAGTTTCGGGAAAGGCTAATTTCCTCGCGCGTAAGTGGTGACGACCAAGGATTTGGCTTCAACAGGGCCGCAGATCTGAATTTTAATCTTTATGAAACAAGCACAACCATAGGGAGACCCATTTTGTCGCCCATAGCCCCGGGAGCATTCGCCTATTACCGCTATCAGTTGATTGGAACCTTCCCCGATGCCTCTGGCAGGTTGATTTATAAAATCAAGCTGGCTCCCCGACGGACAGAAGACCCTGTGTATGGTGGGCATCTCTATATCCTGTCCGATGATTGGCTCATCCAGCAGGCGGAACTCACCCTGGGGGCGGATGCCATCAAACAACCTGGTCTGGACAGCATCACTATCAAACAAATCAATGTGCGGGTGGGAGAACCGGATCTATGGAGAACCTTTTCCCAATACCTCGAATTTCATGGGGGGCTTTTGGGATTCCGAATCAGGGGAACTTTCACTGCAGTCTTCTCTGATTTTGTGCTGGAGCCCGAACTCCCCGGAAAGTTTTTTGAGCGGGAAGTGTTTACTGCTGACATGACAGCATTAAACAGAGACAGTCAGTACTGGAATGCATTGCGCCCCATTCCGCTGACAAGGGAAGAAAAACTGGATTTCGCAAAAAAAGACAGTCTTCAAAAAATTCGAAACACTCCGGCCTATTTAGACTCTCTGGACAGGGAAGGGAATAAATTTAAAATCACAAGTCTCTTGTTGGGGTACACCTGGACCAATACCAATAAAAAACAAAGCCTGCAGATCAGTTCCCCCCTTTTTGCTGTCAACTTTAACACCATTCAGGGTTTTAATACCAGCAGCACGCTCACTTTTCGGCAGCAAAAAGAGAGCAAAGCTTACCGTGAATGGGAGATCAGCGGGACCGTTGATTACGGATTGAAAGAAAAAATATTGAGACCAATGATAGCACTTGACTATCAATTCAACAAAATTGATCGCACCAGGATATCGCTGAGCGGTGGCAGGGGGCTGCATCAGTTTAACACCGATAACCCTGTTTCGCCTCTGCTGAATTCCCTTTACTCATTACTGGGCGAACGGAATTACCTCAAAGTATATGATCACCGCTTCCTCAAACTGGCTGTGTCGTCCGAGCCCATCAACGGCATCAAAATCAGTAGTTCGCTCACCAGGAGCAATCGCGACCCTGTATTCAACAATAGTGACTTCAGTTATCGTAAAAAGCAGCCTTCTCTTTATACCGCCAACAATCCGATTGCCCCACAAGCTTTTGGTCAAGCTGCCTTCGAAGCTCACCAGGCGTTGATTTGGCATTTCGAAACAACATTCAGCCTGCGGCAAAAATATGCTCGCTACCCCAAGGAAAAAATCAACTACCCCTCACAATGGCCCGAAATCAAGTGGTACTATCAAAAGGGCATGCCAGGGAATGATTTGTCTGTTGATTTCGCCAAAAGTGGCATTGTCCTTACGAAATCTGATCTCAGCTGGGGCATAGCAGGCAATACCAATATCCAACTGGCAGGACACAAATTTCTCAGCAAACGCTACCTTCCATTTATGGATTATCAACATTTTACCGGCAACCAAACCTTTTGGATCCCTGCTGAAAAGGCTCCTTATTCCTTTCGCAGACTTCCCTATTACGAATACAGCACAGCTGATTACTCCTTGGAAGGGCATGCAGAGCACGATTTCAAAGGGTTTATCCTGGATAAGGTGCCTGCTTTGCGAAAACTGGGTTTTTCCCTGGTCACCGGAACACACCAGCTATATACCTCCGAGCGCGGACATTACCAGGAGTACACCATCGGACTAGATCGTTTGGGAATAGGCAATTTCAGGCTTTTCAGGATAGACTTTGTCATGGCGAAAAGCAAGGTTTCCCGTAATTGGCAATATGCGTTCACCCTTACCACAGGTGGAGGTTAAACCCAGGGCTGAAATGATTATAGAAAAAATGTGTAACCCGATGATGAACCCCGCCAAGGGTGGCATTATTATCAACTATGGTGTGTGAAATAAAACACCAAGAATTTAACAGTTCTGAGGGGGTATGATTGTTATTTATCGCCGGCTACTTATCAAGAATAGCCCGATCCCCAGCAACATCCAAGTTCCAACGATCAGCCATTCGGTCGCTACAAGTGCCGCCGGCATGCCGGGAAGGAATAAGGTAGCCAGTGCGAGGGAAAGTATTGCAGCGAGGGAACCCACCAGTTTGCCTCCTTTCACACGAAAAGGTCTTGGCATATCCGGCTCTTTGGCTCGGAGTGCAAGGAAGGAAGCTGCAACAATGGCGTATGAAATCAGCAGACTGAAACTTCCTGCATTGACAAAAAAGATCATGGCTTTGCGGCCCATCAGGGTAGAAATAATCGCCACCATTGTAATCATTGCGAGGGTACGATAGGGAGATCCATACTTAGGGTGTATGGCATTTAGACTTTCCGGGAGCATTTTGGACTCGGCCATGGCCAGAATGGCCCGACTGCCACCTATCATGAAAGCATTCCAACTGGTAATAATCCCCGCAATGCCGCAAAGAATGACTACTCCACCCATCACGGGCTTGCCCCAGGCACTGATGGCTGCATCGGCAACAGCAAACCCGTCTCTGTTGATTGCTTCGGGCGGCAAGGCAAAAGCCAGCGCAGCTACTACCATGATGTACCAGGCGATGGCAATATAGATAGACCAAAGCATCAGGCGAACCATCCTGCGAGGAGGCAATTTTATTTCCTCGGCAGTCTGGGGTATGACATCGAAGCCAACCATCAAAAAGGGAATGACTACCAGGACTGAAAATATACCCCTGCCTTCTTCCCGGAATAAGGGTTCCAGGTTTTCCGGACTGCCATTGCCTCCGAAAGACCCAAAGGCAAAAACAAAGCCAATCAGTAAAATGGCGGCTACGGCTATGTTTTGTATTTTGGAAGAGAGTTGAATACCCAGAATGTTGATGCCCAGAATAGACAAAGCGCTTGCAATGCCGATGGCTACATAACTGGCATATACTTCGTACCCTGCAAAGGTCCAGAGGTACCCCAGCTTCATATTCGGAAAAAAGTATTCTATGGCAACGGGAAAAGCGGCCGCTTGCAGTGCTACCACCGAAACATAGGTAAGGGTCAGGGACCAGGTACAGAGAAAAGAAATATTTTTGCCGAAGGCGCGATGACTATAAACATGCTCACCTCCCAACTGCGGCATCGCTGCGGCCAGCTCTGCATAAACCAGCCCAATAGTAGTAAAGATCAATGCCGAGAGCACAAAAGCTGTTATTGTGCCTGCAGAACCCGCATCCAGTACCAGGCCACCTGACAATACAATCCATCCCCAGCCTATGATGGCTCCCAATGATAGGGTGATGACTTCCGTTTTTCCCAGTACCTTTTTTATATCCTTGTGCTGCATATTAAAAAATTGAGGGTCTTTGCTTTTTGGGGGCCATTATGGTTTCCGGTAGCTCTGAGGGCAAATATTTCCGCCCCTGTTTTGTATTTTTGTTGGAAATATACACTTTATTATCTGCTTATCCAGATGGTAGCAAGTACAAGCTTATGATGGCATTCAGACAAATTACTCTTACTATGTTACTTTTCATCGTGCTCTTTGCCTGTACTTCACAGGATAAGCAGGCTGTAGGAAAAGGACTTTCCGTGGCAGAACAATTACAGCTTGCTACGACATCTGAGGATTCGGCGGCGGCTGTGGTTCGTGCGAGTATTGAAAGGCATGGCGGGGATCGATTCCAAAACCTGGACCTGCATTTTATCTTTCGGCAGCATAGCTACCGGGCCATTCGCAAAGAGGGCCGCTTTGTCTATACCCGCAGCCTGGTTGATGAAACCGGGACCTTAATCGAAGATGTATTGACCAATGAGGGCTTGTACAGAACCATTGACGGCAAACGAGTACCACTCAGTGAAAAGGACAGTACGGATTATTCTAATAGTGTGAATTCGGTCATCTATTTCATCCTGCAACCGGCTTTTCTGACAGATCCGGCAGTACAGGCGGCTTATCTGGGCACAGGCTTGCTGAAGGGGCAGCCTTACCACAAGATTCACATCACCTTCCGGCAAGAGGGAGGCGGCACGGACTACGAGGACGAATTTGTGTATTGGATACATCGCGATAGTTTTACGATGGACTACCTGGCTTACAATTATCTGACAAATGGAGGAGGTGCACGCTTTCGGGAGGGGTATAACTTTCGCGAAGCAGGAAGTCTGCGCTTTGCTGATTACATTAACTACAAACCTTCCGATGACAGTCGCCTGGTAGCTGCCTTTGACAGCCTGTTTGAAGCCGGGCAAATGATCGAAGTATCGCGCATTATCAATGACTCTATCGAAGTAAGTTTGCCCGAATAATGGAAAAACCCAAGCAGTTTCTGAAAGTCCTGGTTGTTCGCTTTTCTTCCATCGGCGACATTGTGTTGTGCAGTCCCGTTGTTCGCGGACTGAAAAAGCAATTGCAGGCAGAGGTTCACTTTCTGACCAAAAAAAGCTTCAGGAGCATTGTGGAGACTAACCCCTATGTGGACAAAGTATTTGCCCTGGAAAAAGATCTTTCGGAGTTGCTGCCTTTGCTTCGCAGGGAAAAATACGACCTGGTCATAGATTTGCATCACAACCTGCGTTCTCTGCGCGTACGTCAGGCATTGGGAGTCAAAAGTATTGCTTTCGATAAGATCAACCGGCACAAATGGCTGTTGGTGAATTTTAAGCTTAATTTTTTGCCGGACAGGCATATCGTAGATCGTTACATGGATACGGTACAATCCCTTGGTGTGGCCAATGATGGCCAGGGACTGGATTATTTTATACCGCCGGATGCGGAGGTGGATGTTGGGGACTTGTCAGCTCGTGCCGGATTTCCTGAGGGTGTGCCTTATGTTGCCGTGGTCATTGGTGCGGCGCATGCGACCAAACGATTGCCGCAACACAGGATTGTTGCATTGTGCCGGGATCTGGATGCTCCGGTGGTACTGCTCGGTGGGCCGGAAGACCGGGAGGTGGGAGAAGCCATTGCGGGGGCAGTTGGAGAGAAGGTCTGGAGTGCCTGTGGTCATTATTCGCTGCACCAGTCGGCATCTATTGTGAGACAGGCTGCTGTGGTGGTGACCCATGATACAGGACTCATGCACATTGCTGCTGCGTTCCGCAAAAAAATAATTTCCATCTGGGGAAATACCGTTCCGGAATTTGGCATGTATCCCTATTATCCTATCGGGGAGGAACAGCACCATAACTTTGAAGTCAAAGGACTTTCCTGCCGCCCCTGCAGTAAAATCGGCTATGCTTCCTGCCCCAAAAAGCATTTCCGCTGTATGGAACAACAGGCCCTGCCGGAGATGGGGGCTTTGATAAACAAGCTGTCTGTCGACAATAATTAACACAGAATTAAGCCGGGAGAGACATTTGGTCAAACTTAATTTTCTTTTTTGCAGCGATTTTTCGCTTAATTCACCCGGTATGAAAGT
>JALQTV010000091.1 GCA_023268675.1 Saprospiraceae bacterium
ACAGGTATCCGATACTTCAACCAAAACCTATTGCTACCACTGCGGCGAAGACTGCGAGGGGAATGAAATTCACTTCGATGACAAAGTGTTCTGCTGTACGGGGTGCCAGACAGTGTACGAAATCCTGAAGGGAAACGATATGTGCACCTTCTACGACCTGGATGAAGTGGCGGGCCTTTCTCAAAAAGGGAAAACCGGTAAGTTTTATGCTTTTCTGGATGAGCCGGATGTAGCGCAAAAACTCACCGAATTTACCGATGGTGAGCGCACCCGCATCAACCTGCACCTGCCGGGGATTCATTGTTCTTCCTGTATATGGCTGCTGGAAAACCTGCACAAACTGGACGAAGGCATCCTTCAGTCAAAGGTGAATTTTCTGCAAAAAGAACTGAACGTAAGCTTTCTGGAAGGGCAAACTACGCTGAGACAGGTGGTTGAATTGCTGGATCGTCTGGGTTACACTCCCGCTATTCAGCTGGACAGCCTGGACAGACCCGAAAAAAAGGCAGTTGACCGCAAGTTTTTATACAAACTTGGGGTGGCTGGTTTTGCCTTTGGCAATGTCATGCTGCTGAGCTTTCCCGAGTATCTTGGATTGGATGAAACGATTGACAGTGCTTATTACTATTGGTTTGGGTATTTGAATATCCTGATTTCTCTTCCGGTAGTTTTTTACAGTGCCCGGGACTACTTTGTTTCTGCCTGGGAAGGGTTGAAATTGCGCCAATTAAACATAGATGTCCCTATCAGTCTTGGCATTGTGACGCTTTTTGTCCGAAGTACCTGGGACATCCTTTCGCAAAGTGGTGCCGGCTATCTGGACAGTCTCACGGGACTGGTATTTTTTCTGCTGACAGGCAGATGGTTTCAGCAGGCTACTTATTTCAACATTTCTTTTGACCGGGATTACAAGTCTTATTTTCCGATTGCCGCTATCCGACTGGGTAAAAATGATGAGGAACAAGCTGTCACACTGGATAAACTCGAAGTGGGGGACCGGATTCTGGTGCGCAACAACGAGCTGATTCCTGCAGATGGAACCCTGGTTACAGGAAAGGGGAGCATAGATTATAGTTTTGTCAGCGGAGAAGCGGTACCGGTAGATCGAAAGGCCGGTGATTATATCTATGCCGGAGGTCGACAGACAGGGGAAGCCATTCAGTTGGTGATTACCCGCCGTGTATCACAGAGTTATCTCACCCAGCTTTGGAATGATGAGGCTTTCACCAAAAAGCGTGAATTGCAGGCCAGTGGACTGGCAGATCAGGTAGGTAAATATTTTACAGTGGTCATCCTGGCCATTGCTTTTGCCTCATTGATGTATTGGGTAAATAAGGATATCGACACGGCTATCAATGCTTTTACGTCTGTACTTATCATTGCCTGTCCTTGTGCAGTCGCACTTTCCATACCGTTTACTTTTGGAAACGTTTTGCGCATTCTCGGCAAAAAACAGTTCTTTTTAAAAAATACAGCAGTGATTGAGGCGCTGGCCAAAATAGATACCATCGTCTTCGACAAAACCGGAACGCTCACCATCAGTGGCAATGCCGACCTGGATTACCGGGGAAGGGATCTGTCCGATAAAGAAAAAAGCTTGTTCCTTACCCTCACGGTTATTTCCAATCATCCGGTTAGCAGGGCTATTTCTGCGTGGTTGTCGGGAGTGCCTAAACTTGATGGAGTGGAAGCGGCGGAAGAAATAGCAGGAAAAGGGGTTCGCGGAAGAATAGAAGGCCAAGTGATCAGAATAGGTTCGGCTGCCTTTTTGAAGGAAGAGGGTTTACAGGTGCTGGGCAGAGCTGGTACTTTTCTGGCAATTGACGAGCAGGTTGTAGGTTCTGTACAGCTGACCAATGCTTATCGAAGTGGCTTGCAGGAAGTCATTCACTATTTTAGAGATAAAGGAGAGCTGTACCTGCTGTCCGGTGACAATGATGCAGAAGCAGAACGCCTTCGCCCCTTGTTTGGAGGAGATTACTTCCTCAGGTTTAATCAAAGTCCAACGGACAAACTCGAATTTGTCAAAAAGCTGCAGCAGGAAGGCAGGCACGTATTGATGATAGGAGACGGATTGAATGATGCAGGGGCTTTACAACAAAGTGAGGTGGGATTGGTAGTTACAGAAGATGCCAACAATTTCACACCTGCTTCTGATGGAGTGCTAAAAGCCGATCGTTTTCGCTTATTGCCCCTCTTCCTTGAATTTTCACGCAAGAGCATTTACCTGGTTTACTGGGCTTATAGTTTGGCCTTTGTTTACAATACCATTGGTTTGAGTTTTGCCGTTCGAGGAGCACTATCCCCTGTTATTGCTGCCATTTTGATGCCGTTGAGCTCTGTGACCATTGTATTGTTTGGCTTGCTTTCCAGTACTTTACTGGCCCGTCGCTCAAAAATTGACAAAAGTCACTCGTAGTTCCTGACCTTACTCATTAAAGCCCCCTCTTTAGATTTATAATTTGGCGCTAAAATAGTGTCAGATGTACGTCATATTCTTATTGATTGGTATCAGTCTCATCATAGCTCTTGGATTTTTGGGAGCTTTTTTCTGGGCGGTTCGCTCAGGACAGTACGACGACGATTATACCCCTTCTGTCCGTATCCTTTTCGATGACAAACAAACAAAAAACGATAAATCTTAATCTATTAAAATTAGCCCATTATGGCACAGATTGACAAATTTAGTTACGATAACGGCATTGTAAGGAACTTCGCCCTGGCAACTGCGCTTTGGGGTGTAGTGGGTATGACGGTAGGTTTGCTGGCAGCATTCCAGCTGATTTTTCCTTCCTGGAACCTGGGTTTAGCAGAAACCACTTTTGGTCGTATTCGTCCTCTACATACCAATGCAGCAATATTCGCCTTTGTCGGTAATGGTATTTTTATGGGGGTGTATTATTCGCTGCAACGGCTTTTGAAAGCTCGTATGTTTAGCGATGCGCTGAGTAAATTCCATTTCTGGGGTTGGCAGACGATCATTTTGGCGGCAGCCCTGACACTTCCACTAGGTTTTACCAGTGCTAAGGAATACGCAGAATTGGAATGGCCAATCGACATTGCCATTGCTTTGGTTTGGGTAGCTTTCGGTATCAATATGTTTGGTACCATCCTTAAGAGGCGGGAAAGCCACTTGTATGTTGCTATTTGGTTCTACATTGCTACCTGGATTACGGTCACGGTGCTACATATTGGAAACAACCTGGAGTTGCCTGTTCATGCTATGAAGAGTTATCCCGTATTTGCGGGTGTGCAGGATGCGTTGGTTCAGTGGTGGTATGGGCACAATGCTGTGGCGTTCTTCCTGACTACACCATATTTGGGTTTGATGTATTATTTCATGCCAAAAGCGGCTAACAGACCTGTATTCTCCTATAAACTATCCATCATACACTTCTGGGCACTTATTTTCATTTACATCTGGGCAGGACCTCACCACTTGTTGTACACAGCGCTTCCCGACTGGGCACAATCTCTCGGGACAGTCTTTTCCATCATGCTGATCGCTCCTTCCTGGGGAGGTATGTTGAATGGTCTGCTTACTTTGCGCGGTGCATGGGACAGGGTAAGAACAGACCCAATTCTGAAATTCATGGTTGTTGCGGTCACAGCTTATGGTATGGCTACTTTTGAAGGCCCCATGCTGTCGATCAAGTCAGTAAATGCCATTAGCCACTATACAGACTGGACCATTGGTCACGTACACATAGGTACGCTGGGCTGGAATGGTATGCTTACTTTCGGTATCTTGTATTGGTTGTTGCCTCGCATTTACAATACCAAACTATATTCAACTAAACTGGCCAACACACACTTCTGGATCGGCACCCTCGGCATTTTGTTTTATGCAATTCCATTGTACTGGGCTGGTTGGACACAGAGTTTGATGTGGAAAGAATTCACTCCTGATGGATTCTTGAAGTACGGTAACTTCCTTGAAACAGTAACACAGATTCTTCCGATGTATGCCATGCGTGCTTTGGGCGGTACGCTTTATTTGTCAGGTGTATTTGTAATGGTTTATAACTTGCGCAAAACAATGGCTTCCGGTCAGTTGATCAAGAACGAGATGACTGAAGCTCCCGCAAGAGTAGTAGAACATGCAGAAGCCAAAGAACACTGGCACCGTTGGATTGAGCGTCGTCCGGTACAAATGTTGCTGGCAAGTACCATTGTAATCCTGATTGGTGGTTTGATCGAGATTGCTCCTATGGTTTTGATAGATAGCAATGTTCCGAAAATTGCTTCGGTAGAACCTTATACTCCGCTCGAACTGGAAGGAAGGGATCTATATATCAGAGAGGGCTGTCTGGGTTGTCACTCCCAAATGGTAAGACCTTTCAGGTCTGAAACAGAGCGTTATGGTGATTATTCCAAATCAGGTGAGTTTGTATATGACAGGCCTTTCTTGTGGGGTAGTAAGCGTACAGGGCCGGATTTGCACCGCTTGGGCGGTAAGTATCCTGACAGCTGGCACTACAACCACATGTTGGATCCAACCAGTATGTCGCCCGGATCAATTATGCCTCCGTACCCCTGGTTGATCGAAGATGATTTGAACACAGAATATACGGCAGCAAAGATCAAGACCTTGCGAAAATTGGGTACCCCATATCCGATGGGATATGAAGAGATCGCACTCGATGATTTGAACAGACAGGCCAAAGAAGTAGCTGCAAGTCTGAACGCAGACGGCGTAATGGATGAAGGACTTGAAAACAAAGAGATTGTAGCATTGATTGCTTATCTGCAAAGGTTGGGTACTGATATCAAACCCAAACCGGCAGCAGGAAACTAATAATCCGATTACCTAAAAAACAGACTTATGTTTAAACATATTCTAGAAGGAGCCGGAAACATTAACTGGATGGCAATTTTCGCACTCCTCACTTTCTTCAGCATGTTTGTCATTACCGCCTGGGTAGTTTTTTTGAAAGACAAAAACTACACAGACAAAATGGCTCAGATGCCGCTGGATGAAGTCAATTCTATAAACGCAGAAATGAATCAACATGAAAAATAAGCTAATCAAACAAATAACAGCTGTCGTTATCCTTTCTACTCCGGCACTGCAATTGTGGGCACAGGAGGCTGCGGATCCTCACTATGTAGAGCGTACATTGGGAAATACGGTGCTGGTAGGTGGAGTCATCGTAATTGCGGCGGCTATCGGGGTGTTGCTTTACCTCAATAATATGCTGATGCAGGTGCAACGATTGCGCTATATGCAGGAACATGGCATTGAAATTCCTGAAAAAGCAGCTGTCGCTAAAAAAATACCGCTATTCGAACGCCTTTATGAGCGCATGACAGACTCTGTGCCTGTCGAAAAGGAAGAAGATATCATGTTCGATCATGCGTATGATGGTATCCGCGAACTCGACAACAAACTCCCTCCCTGGTGGGTAGCGATGTTTTACATCACCATTGCTTTTGCTGTAGTTTACTTTGGTTATTTCCATATTTCCGGCTACGGAAAAGGTTCCAGAGAAATTTACGCTCAAGAAATGGAAGACGCCAAAGAAGCAGTTGCAGCATACCTGGCGAGTCAGGCGGAACAAATTGACGAAACCAACGTAATGGCACTGACCGATGAATCTGCACTTTCTTTGGGTAAGTCTATTTATACCGCCAATTGTGTAGCCTGCCATGGAGTTTATGGCGAAGGCGGGGTAGGACCTAACTTTACTGATCAGTATTGGCTGCACGGCGGAGACATCAAGGATCTGTTCAAAACCATCAAATATGGGGTGCCTGAAAAAGGTATGATTTCCTGGAAATCACAGCTTCGTGCCGGAGACATGCAAAAAGTGGCCAGTTATATCCTGACTTTCCAGGGAACCAATCCACCCAACCCCAAAGAACCTCAGGGAGAATTGTATATACCTGTTGAAACTACTCAATCCGATTCTACTGATGCTCAAATGAGCTTGTTAAGATAGGTTATAAAATGGAAGACTTTATATACCAAGATACTGAAGACTACCGGGACTCGATAGCTACTGTTGACAAGCAGGGCAAAAGAGTTTGGGTTTACCCCAAAAAACCAAAAGGAAAATACACTTCAGCCCGGACCTATGTTAGTTGGGTATTGCTAGCCCTTCTTTTTGGGATGCCCTTTGTAAAGGTGAATGGCGAGCCCTTTTTAATGCTGAATGTATTGGAGCGAAAATTCATCATTTTCGGCTTGTACTTTGGTCCGCAGGATTTTTACCTGCTGGGTCTGGCTATGATCACGCTGGTAGTGTTTATAGTATTGTTTACCGTCGTTTTCGGACGCTTGTTTTGCGGTTGGGTTTGTCCGCAGACCATCTTTATGGAGATGGTCTTCCGCAAAATAGAATATTGGATCGAAGGGGACTATACGGCACAGATGCGGCTGAATGCGGCTCCCTGGACGAGGGAGAAAATTGTGAAAAAGGTGGGCAAACAAGCGATTTTCTTCTTAATTGCAGTGTTGGTTGCCAATACTTTTTTGTCTTATATCATTGGAGTAGAAGAGGTTTTTAAAATTGCCAGTGAACCCATTTCCCAAAACTTAGGCGGCTTTGTCGCCATGGTTCTTTTTTCAGGTGCTTTTTATTTTGTATTTTCTTATATGCGTGAGCAGGTTTGTATTGCCATTTGTCCTTATGGCCGCCTGCAAAGCGTATTGCTGGATAAAAACTCCATTGTGGTAGCTTATGACCATGTCAGAGGGGAACCCCGAGGGAGAATCAAAAAAACAAAACAACCGGAAACAGAAACAGCCGCTGCACCACTGGGAGACTGTATTTCCTGTAACCTTTGCGTGAAAGTTTGTCCTACAGGGATTGATATCCGCAATGGTACGCAACTGGAATGTGTCAACTGTACTGCGTGTATCGACGCTTGTGATGAGGTAATGGATAAGGTGGAAAGACCCCGGGGCTTGATTCGCTACGACAGCCTTGCGGGAATTGAAGAAAAACGACAGAAAATTTTCACCCCAAGGGTGATTGCTTATTCTGCCGTATTAACCGTTTTACTGGCGCTTAATTTTGTCTTCCTTACCGGAAGAACCAGTGTGGAGACCCTCATTTTGAGAACTCCGGGTATGCTCTATCAGGAAGTGGATGAAACGCATATCAGCAATTTGTACAATTATCAGGTGATCAATAAAACAGATGAAGTCTTTCCCGTTACTTTTAAATTAGTATCCGATTTCGGCCGGATCAAGATGGTTGGTAATCCGCCAACAACTAAACCCAATGATTTGGTAGAGGGAGCACTGTTTATTGAAATGGAACGCGATAAGCTTGAAGGGCGCAAAAATACCGTAATTATTGAGGTGTATGCAAACGATAAAGTAATTGATAAGATAAAAACAAACTTTTTAGGTCCTGCCAAATAAAACCATCTGAATATGAAATTTCACTGGGGCCACGGAATTGCTATTTTTTATGGACTGTTTGTAGTTATCCTGGTATTTCAGGTAATCAAATCTACCGCTTACGACAATAGTCTGGTTTCTGAAGCCTATTACAAGGATGATCTGAATTACCAGCAACATTACACCAAGTTGGAAAATACGCTTTCAGTAGCGGATGATTTGGTTGTTACAAACAACAAAGACGCCGGGTATGTAGAAATACGCTTTCCCGATTATCAAAGGGATGTCAGCGGAGTGATTTACTTCTTCAACCCGGTTACGAGCAACCGAGACATCAAAATCTCTATTAAAACGGACACTCAAAACGTTCAGCGCGTCTCAACGGAGTCCCTGGCCGAAGGTTTGTGGAAGTTGAAGATTGATTGGACATCAGCCTCAAAGCCGTTCTATTCTGAAACGTCTATAACCATCTGAAATGGTCTGGGTCTGGACAGCATTTTCAATGGGACTGGTGGGCAGCCTGCATTGTGTCGGCATGTGCGGACCTCTTATGCTGGCTGTCCCTTACAGCCCTTCGCAAAAGTCCAGGATTTTGATGGAAGTACTCTCCTATCAGTTTGGCCGAATCCTAACCTATGCTTTGCTGGGAGCCATTATCGGTTGGATAGGTCAGGGGCTTTATCTGGCAGGACTGCAGACTTTTTTTTCGGTGACTACCGGTGCAATCCTGCTGATTGCCGTATTGTTTTCTTTCGACCTGGAAAATTTTATTGCCCGCCTTCCTCTGCTTGATAAACTGAACAATCTGGTCAAGTCTCAGGTAAATGCATTGTGGAAGCAACAAGGCAGAGGGTTTCATATCAAAATAGGCATGTTAAACGGTCTGTTGCCCTGTGGCTTGGTTTATCTGGCTATAGTTGGAGCAGTAACCCTTTCCAATGCGCTGTATAGCACGCTTTATATGGTAAGTTTTGGATTGGGGACACTTCCCTTGCTGGTCCTGACTATATTGGCCGGTCAACGCCTCAGCATTCGCTGGCGAAGCCGCATTCAAAAGCTGTATCCCCTGTTTATTGCCGCCGTTGGTATATTGTTGATTGTCAGAGGACTGGGATTTGACGTTCCCCGTACTTTTGATTTTTGGCAGGTGTCACAGGGCGAGGTTCCTGTTTGTCACTAGAAGCTATCTCAAAATTATCCTTTGTTTCAAAAAGTCATGTTTCTACGGTGATGATAGTCACTTATTTAGCGCAATTTTTTGCCTACATTTGAATATGAAAAACAGCTGATGATGATGGAAGCGAGGTGTAGGAGCGATCAGTTGAAAAGCATTGTATAATCGGGTGATTTTTAGGGAATATTCTGAAGCAAGCTTTTGGCTTGCTTCTTTTTTTATGCATAAATTTGCATCATGATAAAGACAGATATACTCATCATAGGAGCAGGTCCTGTAGGGCTATTCACCGTGTTTGAAGCAGGCTTATTGCAAATGCGCTGCCATATTGTAGATGCCCTGGCTCAACCGGGAGGGCAACTTTCGGAAATTTATCCCAAAAAGCCTATTTATGATATTCCCGGTTATCCTTCTATCCTTGCAGGAGATTTGGTAGACAATCTAATGGAACAGATTGCGCCCTTCAACCCCGGTTTTACTTTAGGTGAAACAGCAGAGAAAATCGAACGCCAGGAAGATGGTTCCTGGTTACTGGAAACAGATGCCGGTACGCAAATCAATGCCCCTGTCATTGCCATCGCCGCAGGATTGGGCGCCTTTGAACCACGTAAACCACCGATCCCCAATATCGGGGACTACGAAAAGAAAGGAGTGGCTTATATGATTAGAGAGCCGGAAATGTACCGGAATCAGTCAGTTGTAATCGCAGGAGGAGGAGATAGTGCACTCGACTGGGCTGTTGTACTGGCTGATATTGCAAAAGAATTGACACTCGTACATCGTCGTACAGCCTTCCGTGCTGCTCCCGATAGTGTGGAGAAAGTAAAAATGCTGGAAGAAGCAGGAAAAATCAAGTTGATTACAGAAGCACAGGTAACCGGCCTGGGAGGAGACGGAAAACTTGAGTTCCTGGAAATTGAGCACAACGATGGTACAGCTACCAAGGTGAGTACTGCACACTTTATTCCCTTATTTGGATTGGTTCCCAAACTGGGAGTGCTGGCAAAATGGGGCCTCGAACTGGAAGACAATGGGATCAAAGTGGACACTTTCGATTATGCT
>JALQTV010000092.1 GCA_023268675.1 Saprospiraceae bacterium
TGAAATTCATGGCATAGCTATTTTAATTAATCAAGAGGCCAGCGTTGTATCTTTTCTTTTATTTTACCGCTTAGCACCCAGGAAGCGAAAGTATCTCCCAGCACGGTACTATCGCGATAACTCTTTTCCCAGGCCTGCAATCTGCTTTTGTCATCCAGCTTTTCAAAATCGGTTCGATCCGGAATTTTTTCACCCGGAAGGGTGCGAATAAAATCAACGGTTGGACAAATCAGGACTACTCTGTCCATATCTTTGGCGAGTGGCTTCCTGTTTTTGAGGTATCGGTCTAACCAACCGGGAATTACTTCCGCAAAGAAATGTGGCAGTAGGACAACCTTGTTTTCGGGTACCGTATAAGGCAGTGCCATGTGGTAGTCTGTCATGCCCCCATCGCGATAAGTACCTCTCGGCCCTCCCGGGATGTCTTTCACCCCGGCCATGACCAGTGGAATAGCCGAAGAACCCATGATAGCTGCGCGAAAATTATCCTCCCCAAGAGTAGCTATCTCGGTATCAAACTCGTGTGCATCAAAAAGTGGAACAGCGATCCTGGGATCTTGAAAAACGACCCGTTGGAACCAATATCTGAGCCAATCGCGACTAATAGCATTGGTCGCTAATGCCAGCAAAAAGCCCAGTCCCTGTAATTTGACATTTTCCCGGGTCATCAACCCCTTGGCACGGGAAGTAAAGATGGACAGTCGGCCATAAGGGTGATTAAGAATATGCCGGATAGCATCCGAAGCAATCAACTCTGAGGTCGCTTCCGCAAATTGATTGCTCACCTCCTCAGGAGTAGGTTTCCCCTGGTAAAACTGAGAAAAATAAGCTTCTTTGAAACGATGCAATCCTTCTATAGGCTCTTCAAAAGCCATGGCTGCAGCAAATCTCCAGATACCTGCCGAAGAACCCAGCAGGTGCAAAGGCTCGTTTCGACCGGCAAACCACTCTCCAAACATCCATTTGTCAAACTGCTGCAATACAATCCATTTCGGGCCTCCTGCTGCACCCGCCATTGCGAAAACATCTTCTGGATGCAGGCCATTGTCTTTTATTTGTTCGTAAGCACTTTTTCCCGCCCAAACGTGCAGCAGATCCATATTTCATTATTTTTTGGGGTTTATCACTTTCCTCTAAACAGCAGCGGCTCCCTGCGGCCTTATCGTTTCCAGTATCCAGCTAAAAAGCATCACCAGCGCACAGCCGATCAGGTTTAACCATAAGTAAGCAATGTTTACATGCTCGTAATAATCAAGTAGGAAAATAGTTACTACAACAATCTCTCCCAGGATAGCGCCCCAAAATACGGCACGACCGCCAATCTTCTTCATGAAAAAGGCAACCAAAAATACGCCCAGGATAGCTCCATAAAACAAAGAACCAATAATGTTAACAGCCTGTATCAGATTTTCAAACAAATCTGCCACTACGGCAAAGAGCAGTGCAACCACTCCCCATAAAATTGTAAACAACTTGGAAGCCTGTAGATAATGCCGGTCACTCTTGTTTTTGACCAGCGATCGCCGGTAAATATCGATGACGGTAGTTGTAGCCAGTGCATTCAACTCCGAGGACGTAGAGGACATGGCCGCAGAAAAAATAACCGCCAGTAAGAGCCCGATCAGGCCTACCGGCAAAAAAGTAGTAACAAAAGAAATGAAGACATAATCTGTATCCTTGGTTTTGGAATTGGGATCTTGTTGTAAGATAAGTTCCTCTACTGATTGTCGTATATTTTTAGCTTTTGCAGTCACCTCTATTGAAGCCGCTCTGGCTGCTTCCAAAGCGGCCTCGTCTCCTATCCTGTTGGCTGCAATGATCTGCTCGGCAAGGGCTCTTTCTTCTTCCTGTACCAAGTTATAGGCCTCCTCATACTCCCGGTAATCTGCTTCAAGTGGCGTGCCTATGAGTTTGGCTACATTGGCATTGTTGAAGTGCACCGGGCGCGTATTGAACTGGAAAAATACAAATACGAGAATGCCCACAAAAAGTACCAGGAACTGCATGGGAACTTTGAGCAAACCATTGAACAATAATCCCAGACGGCTTTCCGTAAGCGATTTCCCTGAGAGATAGCGCTGTACCTGTGACTGATCGGTACCAAAATAAGAAAGGAATAAAAACACCCCTCCCAGCATGCCGGACCAGAAAGTGTAGCGGTTGTTCAGATCAAAAGAAAAGTCCACCACCTTCAGTTTTCCCAGCTTTCCGGCCAGCCCTACGGCATCTCCAAAACTCACATTTGCCGGCAATTTGTACACCAAAATAATCGCTGCGATAAACATCCCGCCGAGAATGACGATCATTTGCTGCTTTTGGGTCACACTCACAGCGCGAGTACCGCCCATAACTGTATAAAAAATCACAACCAGACCAATGAAAAAGATGGTGATGTTTAATCCCCAACCCAGGATACTGGACAAAATGATAGCAGGAGCATAAATCGTGATGCCGGCTGCCAATCCCCTTTGCAGCAAAAAGAGAATGGCTGTCAGGGTTCTTGTCCGGAGATCGAACCGCCCTTCCAGGTATTCATAGGCGGTATATACTTTCAATCGATAATAAATCGGAATCACAAAAATTGCCAAAATGACCATCGCAACCGGCAGACCAAAATAAAATTGTGCAAAGCGCATTCCATCTTCGTAGGCCTGTCCGGGTGTAGACAAAAAAGTAATTGCACTGGCCTGGGTAGCCATGATAGAAAGGCCTATCGTCCACCAGGGAAGATCCCGATCTCCCAGCAAATAACTTTGTACACTGGAAACATTTCGCGTTTTCCAAACCCCATAAGCTACTATCCCCAGCAGCGTTCCCAACATCACTATCCAGTCAATAATATTCATTACAAATTGGTATTGATTCCAGAGCGAATTTCCTGTTTAGGAATAAGCCCTGGTAAAGAGATAAAACAATAGAATAATGATAGCATGAGCAACCAATACCAGCAGATAGAGGTTGTTCCATGAATAAAGGATAGGAGGCCTATCGTCCAGTTCCTCCTGATTATCGGATTCAATCATAATTGGATGTTTTCTTAAATAAACTCATTTTTTACCTAAGCCCCAAACCTGCGGATAACTATCCACTTCCTCAAGGTCTTTCCTCATTGCCCAGAGAAACAAAATTGGCAAAAAGGCGAAACGCACCGGAAACACCCGCGGGAAGTTCCCGAAACATAGACAGTCCCGTATAGATAAAATGTCCTTTTCCATATTCAGCTACCAACAAAGATCCATTTTTAGGCGTTTCGCCGGGATCATTCGCAGACAACAGTGCCTGATATCTCTCGTCCCATTTTGATACAAAATACAAGCCTCGCTCCTGTACCCATCCTTCAAAATCTTTGGCTGTAATCTTATTGGGATAGTTGAGTACCGGATGATCCGGAACAAGGAATTGCATGGCAGCATCTTCTTTGGTCACCCGATCTCTGCCCAACTGGAGGGGGTAAGGACCTATCTGACCTACAGGCAGGACCAATCCCCTGTCGGTGTTGTACTGAACCACGAGCGTACCCCCATTTTCTACATACTCAAGCAGGCGGGGTTGCTGAAATTTGAATGCTTCAATGGTATTATAAGCTCTGATGCCCACCACGATGGCGTCGAAAACAGAGAGATCTGTCTGCCCGATCATGGTTGGTTCAATCAAATCCACTTCATACCCCATCTGGCGAAGTGCCGTTGGCACTTCATCTCCGGCTCCCATGATGTAACCCAGTTTTTCCCCGGCGGTTTTCAGATCTATCTTAAGAATTTTTGCAGCGGCATCTTTCAGCATGGTTTGGACAGGGAAGTGATCGTAGGCGATCAATTGCATCGAGCGGGTATATACCTGACCATCAACGGTTATTTCCGGTCTGGCAAAACCTTCTCCGGCCTGGGTTGGGGGATACAATAGGAAATGGAAGCGCGCTTCGGCTCCTTTGAGAGCAATTTCAAAATCTACACTTTCAGGTTCAGCTCTCCAGCCTTCGGGCAGTGCCAATCTGGCCTTGCCGCTGATATTTGCCTTGCCCGATTTCACTACCATATCAATCTTTTGCGGGCTATTGCTCGTAAACACATACACCGGATTGTCTATAGCAGCAAAAACAGGCGGAGTGATTTCAAAAGGACGGAAAACTTCTCCTGCCACCGGATCTCTTTTTTTGAAAGCAATGACATCTTCTATATCCAGGTTGAGTCCTCCCACAATCAGGTGATAGACGAGTTTGGTCTCTCGAGGCGTTTCCGGAAGACCTATCATCTGTGCATCAGCGACTTTGTACTGTCCCAATTCAGGAGTTTCATTCAACCAGTAAGGATTGCTTGAAGCAAGGGAAGCAGGCAGATCGATTGAAAAAACGGCTTTATAAGGAGCGTTGTTTTCCAGAGGCATTTCCAAAAGGGTATCGCGTGTACCAGGATAAATAGTAATTCCTTTGAGCATTAACGGAATATCACTGCGGTTGGTCAGTTCTACAGCCACCTGTATCTTTTCGCCCGGCGTTGCCGAAAAATCTGAGGCGATGGCTTCGGTATAAAGTGCCAGACAAGCCTTGATGAGTTTGCGCGTCTCTTCGAGTTTCTGGCTGCGCCAAAAACCTTCTGGCAGGGATGCTATCTTTGCGTAAATTTCTGTGAGAGCAGGAATGCTCGCGGCCGGATTAGCAAAATTGAAATCTTTTTGCAGCTGAGTGACCATGATGCCTATTGCTGCTCCTCCTTCTACCCTTGTCCAACTAGTATTCACTCCCTCAAAGATATCGGTCTCATCTTGCATGCGACTGCCTTTGAGAAGCTGAAGGTACTCTGTTTCGGCACCTCGGGAACCTACTGTACCAAAAGCCTGACACTTGTGCATGGAGCGGCTTTCAGCGGCAATTTCGTTGTTGGACTTCCCTTTTAGGGGGTAATACACCCCTACATCCATCCTTGCCAGTCCGGTTTCCCTCACTTTAGCCAATTCTTCTTCCCCTATCGGGGCAAAAAAAGAATACATATTAAAAAACAGTCGTTTGGGTTGCCAAGCCTGGGTATATGTCAATTGTTCCGGGTAAACATCAGTTCTACCGGCAAGATCAAAAGCCTCCCATGACAACGCTGCAGAAGCGGTATGGTGGCCGTGCATTCTGCCTGCCAGTGCCGGGTCGTATTCGTGCCAGAAGCGGTTGATAATCACATCCGGCTGCCACTTCCGGACCGCCCATACCACATCGTGGAGGATGGCATCCTTGCCCCATATTTCCAGGGTTTCATCGGGATGTTTGGAAAAACCGAAATCAATGGCTCTGGAAAAAAACTGCTTTCCGCCATCTACAGAACGTGCGGCAAGTAGTTCCTGGGTTCGTAAAACCCCCAGTGCAGGTCCCATTTCGGTACCTATCAGGTTTTGCCCTCCATCGCCCCTTGTCAAAGACAAAGAAACCACATTCGCTTTTTTCTCATTCGCCAACCAGGAAATCAGGCGGGTATTTTCATCGTCGGGGTGAGCGGCCAGGTAGAGTACAGAACCGAGAAAATTCAATTGCTCTATTGCCTCATAAATCTGTGTGGAAGTCCACTTCTCCGGTGCCTGACCAAAGGCTTGCGGAGTTTGAAATAAAAGCAAAAAGGATAAAGCAATTAGTAGGTTTTTGTAAATTAAGCCCATGACAGATAATTTTTCACGATGGTGTTGAGTGCTCCTTGAGAGCAACTCCATACAAAGATTAATTTTTCCCAAAGAAAAGGAAGGATTCCTTTTGCTTACAAGGTAAAAACAAATTTTATTTTCTGCAGCACACAAAAAATACATATGAATCCGAATAAATACCTCTGTATCCACGGCCATTTTTACCAGCCACCCAGAGAAAATGCCTGGCTCGACATCATTGAAATCCAGGATTCTGCTGCTCCTTTCCACGACTGGAACGAGCGCATCAACTTTGAGTGTTATGCCCCCAATGCCGCTGCGAGGATACTCTCGGACGACAATAAAATTATTGATATCGTCAATAATTACGCAAAAATCAGCTTTAATTTCGGTCCAACCTTGCTTTCCTGGATGGAAAAAGCCGATCCGCTGACATATAGAGCTCTACAAGAAGCCGACAAATTGAGTATGGAGCGCTTTAACGGACATGGTTCTGCCGTCGCTCAAGCTTATGGCCACTTGATCCTCCCGCTGGCCAACCAGCGCGACAAAGAAACCCAGATCATCTGGGGTATCCGAGATTTCGAACTGAGATTCGGGAGAAGACCAGAGGGGATGTGGCTGGCAGAAACAGCTGTAGATACTCCCACGCTCGAATTACTGGCAGCATACAACATCGCCTATACTATTCTGGCTCCCCAACAAGCCCGGGCATTCCGAAAAATAGGAACGGAAGACTGGATTCCACTGCCTTCCCAAAATGTGGATCCCAGAAGGCCTTATCTGGTAAATTTACCTTCCGGCAAAAAAATTACCCTATTCTTCTATGATGGTGAAATCGCTCAGGGTGTCGCCTTCAAGGGCTTGCTTAACAGCGGAAAAAACTTCGCCCACTCTCTGGTAAGCAGTTTTGACAATGACGACAGTGTCCAGTTGGTGCACATTGCCACTGACGGAGAAAGCTATGGGCATCATCACCGCCATGGAGAGATGGCTTTAGCCGATTGCCTGAACTTCGTCGAAGCCAATCAAATGGCTACAATCACCAATTACGGTGCCTTCCTGGCCAAGTTTCCACCCGAATACGAAATAATGATTCACGAAAACAGCTCCTGGAGCTGCGTACATGGAATCGAGCGCTGGCGGAGTAACTGTGGTTGCAATACAGGAGGCAATGGAAGCTGGAACCAACTCTGGAGAAAGCCCCTGAGAGAAACCCTCAACTGGTTGAGAGACAATCTCATTCCTATCTTTGAAAAAGAAGGCAGTCATTTTTTACAGGACGTCTGGGCAGCCCGAAATGACTATGTCGAAGTCGTATTCCATCGCAAAAACCAAGAGGTGATTGACAAGTTCCTGATCAAACACGCCAGTCGCCCACTACAGCCGGATGAAGAAACCAAGACCCTTCGCCTGATGGAAATGCAATTCCAGGCCATGCAAATGTTTACCAGTTGTGGTTGGTTTTTTGACGAAGTCTCCGGTCTGGAAACAAATCAAATCCTGCAATATGCCTATAGGGCCATCGAATACGCAAAACAAGTGAGCCATATAGATTTTCACCATGAATTTCAAGACAGACTGGCTCAAATTCCCAGTAACATCTATGAAAATGGCGCAGTTCAATATGTCAACCACGTCATTCCTTCCAGCGTCAACCTGCGTCGGGTAGGCATACATTATGCCGTACAATCAATTTTTGACCCTTACAGTCCCAACCTGGAGTTTTTCAATTTCAGAGCTGACAGCGAGTGTTTTGAAAAACTGGAAGCTGGACACCACATACTCGTTATGGGGCGTACCCACATCCACTCTCAAATCACCCGCTCCCAAAAACACTTTAGTTTTGCCGCCCTTTATCTTGGCCAACAAAATATTATAGGGAATATTTCTACCAAAATGCCCTTGACGACATTCAAAGAAACTTCAAAGCTTTTAGAAAAAGCCTTCCATGAAGCTGAATTGGGGAAGGTAATCGGCATCATGCAGCAGCAATTTCAATCAGAAAAATTTTCTTTCTCCGATTGTTTCCACGATGTAAAGCGGGAATTCCTGCAGCGAATCATCGATGAGGACTTTACGCCGGTCAACTACAGCATGCGGGAAATATACAAGCACAATTACCAGACCATGTCCGTAGCTCAGCAATCCGGACTTCCTGTACCCGGTGCCTACATCAATGCCATAAAATTTGTGGTGAAACAAGACATCAAGCAGCATTTTTCTTCGGAAGAACTGTCCATGAGAACCATCAACCACCTTTTCCGGGAAATCGAAAAATGGCAGATTAAACTGAGCGATGACCCTGAATTATCCCTGATCATAAGCGAGCGGATTTACAATGAAATCCTACAATTGGACCCGGAATCTCCTGCCTGTGGCATTCAGCTAAGCATCTTGGAAACCATACTCTCTGAATCAGCTGAACAGGGTTACAAACTGGATCTGTGGAAGAGTCAGAACCTGGTTTTTTCTTTAATCCAGGAATACAGGGAAAAAGGCAAACCGGAGGTAGGTCAGCATTTGACACCTTTGAGTGAAATGCTGGAAATTTCTGCCCACTCATGAAAAGGGTATCAGCGGGAAAGTGCAACCATAATGCCCTCGGGTAAATTGATTTCCCGAGGAGCCAAAGAAGGTTCTTTTCCTTGCCAATGACGGTAATCTGCTTCAGAAAACTCATGTAAGGACCATTTGTCCTGTTGGTATTCCAGAGCTGTCAGGTTTTCGATCCAGTCACCTGAATTGAGGTAGGTAACCGTTTTGCCCTTGCACTCTACGGTTTTGATCTGAGGTTGATGTATATGGCCGCAGATGACGTAGTCGTAGTCGTTGGAAGCTGCAATGTTGATGGCTGTTTCCTCAAAGTCGGAAATAAATTTGACAGCTTTTTTTACTTGTTCCTTTATTTTTTTGGTAAAGGACATCTTATGCATGCCCAGGCTGGTCCTGATTTTATTGACCAGTCGGTTGAATAAAATCAGATAATCGTAGCCCTTACCTCCCAATTTAGCTACCAAGGGAGAGATTTTTACAGACAAATCGAAAATGTCACCATGGAAAATCCAGTAGGTTTCCCCCTTCAACTGGAGTATCAGATGGTCTCGCAGATAAATGTTGCCCGAAGAAAAATCCGAATACCTGCGCAAGGCATCGTCGTGGTTGCCGGTAATGTAATACACCCGAGTACCTCGTGCTGCCATGCGTAGTATGCACTGAATCACCGCCATGTGTTCTTTGGGGAAATAGCGCTTGCGAAATTGCCAGATATCGATAAAGTCCCCATTCAAAATGAGGGTATCTACCGAAATTGACTCAAGGTATGACAACAGTTCTTTTGCATGGCAACCATACGTCCCCAAATGCACATCAGAGATTATCGCAATTTCCAATTTTCTTTTCATAGGAAAACTTCCCGATTAGCGGTGAATAATTTTCCACAAAAAAAAACTTTATCTTTAAAGCGCGGGTAAAAGAAAAATTAAGTCTTGTTTAATCTCCTGATTGGCAGGTTAATTTGCAGATAACTCCTTGTAAACTCAATTGATAAACTTCCATTTGATACCCAGGCGAATGGCAGGAGAAGGCCAGGCGTAATACGCTGTCTGGTAGTACAAATCATTGGTATTGATCAGACCATTTAATTGTTCAAACTTGACAAAAGCTCTGAAACTGCTTACCTGCATAGCGAAAAAAGCATCTACAGCAGGATAAAAAGGAGCCTCAAAGCCATTCTGGAGTTGGAATTGCCCGGTAAGTGGAAAATAATAGCGGGGAGTATAGGCAGGCGTCAATCTTAT
>JALQTV010000093.1 GCA_023268675.1 Saprospiraceae bacterium
ATAGCTTCTAAGCATGACAAAAATAAAAGAGGTTACTTCCTAATGAGAAGTAACCTCTTTTCAATTACGAAATGAAATGTATGGAATCGAATTAGTTGACAGAGTCAGAAAGTTCTTTTCCTGGCTTGAATTTCACAACTTTTTTAGCGCTGATGTTGATGGTTGCGCCGGTCTGGGGGTTGCGACCTGTACGGGCCTCACGCTCAGAAACGGAGAAAGTTCCAAAGCCGATGAGTGTGACCTTATCGCCTTCTTTAAGGGCGGTACCGATACTGTCTAGAACAGTATTCAAAGCTTCAGTGGCCTGAGCTTTGGTCATGTTGGCGTTCTCAGCAATTTTGCTGATAAGATCTCCTTTATTCATTTCAGATGGTTTAGATGATAAAATGCTATACTAATTTAGAGCCAAACTTTGTTAAAACAAAAGGTTTGACCGGCAAAAATACTTAAGAATGTATATTTTACAAGTGTTTAAATGAAAATTGGTTCATTTTTGGATGTTTTTGCTACTTTTTATCTCCCCAACGGGAAAAAATGTACATTTTATGCCTAAGTCAAAGCTTTTTTTTCTCTGTTTTAGCATACTTTTTTTACTGAGTTTCAGTTCCTGTAACCGCAAATACGGGTGCGCTATGAATGATTTCAGAAGTCCAAATCTGGAGGAAAGCGGAAAAGGTAAATACAAGACAAAATCCGGCTTGTTTCCTAAATCTATGCAAGGCAGGGGCAATTAATCAGCTCGCTCCAATGCCTTGTTTAACCCCTCTCCAATAAGATTAAAAGTAAAAACAAGCAGAAATATTGCAAGACCCGGAAAAATTGCCATCCACCAGGCTGCAACATTTGATCTGGCCATGTTCAGCAGGCTACCCCAGCTGACAGATTCCGCACCAAGCCCCAGCCCAAGAAATGATAAAAATGCTTCCAGCAGCACAGCTCCTGCCATCCCAAAAGAAAGACTGATGATTATCGGGTTCAGTATGTTGGGAAGAGCATGTTTTATAATGATATACCCATCACTAAAGCCCAGTACTTGAGCTGCCTGGATGTATTCCAGCGATCGTATTTTGATCATCTCTGCTCGTGCAAACCGCGCTATACCCGTCCAGCTAATCAATCCAATGATGATCATCACATGATAGATGGTTGGATTTTTTATAAGTGCGATGACTCCCAGGATGAGCATCAGTCCCGGCAATGCCGATACGATTTCTATGAGTCGCAGAACGAGAGCGTCGATGGGCACTGCCCAGCCATGTTGAAGCTGTCCTCTCTTCTGTAAGGTACGGGTGAGGATGTACAAAGATCCCGTAACCAGGGTGCCGCACAGCAACGCCATCAGCAGGTTATTGATCAATCTTCCTTCGAGGAGGTCATAAGTTCGGGAAACTAACCAATAATAGATTATCCAGCTATTGGAGATGATTCCCAAAATCGCCGGAAGGGGATGTATGCGCAGGCGGCTGTCGCCAAAATATCCGGCTCCTGCACCCAGTAATAGTCCAATACTGCCCGCTATTGCCATGGCTACCAGGCCTACTAGTAGCGCAACACGAGTGCCTGCAATCAATCCGGCAGCGAGATCTCTACCGAGCTGGTCGGTTCCCAGCCAGTGTCTTTCGCTTAGTTTATTTGTCCTTTGTCTGGCAAAAGGGCTGATAAATCCTGAGTTTTTGAGGTCTATGGTTTGTGCAGCATAGGGAATGGGAGGCCAGATCGCTTTCTGATAGTCTTGTTCTTTCCAACGCCGGGTGACAAAATCTGCAGGCCATGCAGATAAACCCAAATCTACTGTATACTGCTTGAGGATCGGAAAGTAGTGTGTTCCATCTATCTTACAGTATAGTGGCTTGTCGTTTGCCAGAAAATCTGCAAAAACAGCGATGAAAATCATGAACTGTAAGAGTCGCCAGGCACGAAATGCGCCTTTTTGACGGCGAAAATTCTGCCAAAACCTGCTTCTTTGCCCTGCCGGATTTGGATGGTTCATGACCTGTTCGTTTGATTTTTTGAAAAACTTACCCTGGGGTCAGTACTGGCGTACAGCATGTCAGAAAACAATATGCCCGCTACAGTCAATAAGGCACCCAACATGAGAATGCCGTAAACGACAGGCCAGTCTCTGGCCATGATGGCATCTACGGTGAGTTTTCCCATTCCAGGGATGCTGAAAATATATTCTACAACAAATGAACCGGATATGGCAGCAGGAAATACTCCTGCGAGCAGCGTAATGATAGGAAACAGCGCGTTTTTAAAAGCGTGTTTCCAAATGACGATTCTTCGGGGCAAACCTTTGGCATAAGCAGTACGGATATACGGTTGTCGCAATACTTTGAGGGTACTCCCGCGCATTTGGCGGGTGATAAAGGCCAAAGAACCGTAAGTCAGACAAAATACAGGCAGTATCAAGTGATATAGGCGTTGTGCAAAAGTCAGGATGATTGATCTATCCGGATCATAAGGAGGATAACCCAGTGCCGGAAACCAGTCCATACCATATTCAGGACTGGTGAAATAAACCACCAATAGGGTAGCTACCCAGAAGCCGGGAAGAGAATAGAGCATGAACAAAAGGTTGGTAATGCTGGCGTCTCTTTTGCTGTTCGCATGTGTCGCAATATAAACGCCAAGTGGTACGGCAATGAGATAAGCCAAAAGGATAGCTACCCCATTGATGCCTAAAGTCCAACGGACAGCTCGCCATATTTTGTCGCTCACATCGCTTCCATCCAGATAGGATTTTCCCCAGTCTCCCTGAAGCACTCCGCTAATCCAATGGTGGTATTGATTTTCGGTTCCATACCAGTGAAACCCAGGGTACCACAGTTTGTCAATCCGGGTTTCGGTAATCATTGCTATCCAGGCAGCTTTGAGGGCAGCAATGGGCTGACTCATTCGTTCAGCTAAAGCAGGATCCTCATGGAACAACTGTTCAATGGTAGCAAATTTTGCCTGCAAAACCTCAGCTTTGTAATGCTGTTGCATCAGGCGGAGTTCGGTACGTAGCTGCCTGAGGGCATTTCCCTGAACACTATCAGGTAATTGATAGGCTTCTTTTTCGGCAACGCCGAGTAAGCTATAATACTTTTCGATGAGAGGCCAGTTGCCATATTGCCCGATCAATCCCTTTAAGGCTCGTTTTTTATCGGGGTAAATAAACTTGTAAAGGGTATCCGGAACGGCTGCCGGTTGGAGGGAAACATAAAAAAGTGGTTTGTCAAGTCCCAGGAAAGCTGCTGTCTCGCGGTAGGTTTTTTCCTGAAATTCAAGATCGGAAAAATCTGACAAGATGCCACCACCTTGCTGAAGGGATAAAACAGGGTCACCCGGAGCTTTTTTGCTCAACATAAAAATGAAAAAGGATATGATGAACAAAGTGGGAACGAAGAGCAAAAGTCGCTGCAAAAAGTAGGTCATCATATCCTTTCGGGGCTTTGGCCAAAGTGTTTAATTCTTTAACCGAAAATTTTGAAGAGAATATCCGGGGTACAACACTGTTGTGCGGGCATCAAATCTTTTATGGATAGCGATGCGGTTTTGCGCTGCAAAAAGAAATACAAAGGGTTGCTCTTCATAAATCATCTGTTGTAAAGCTCGGTATTGTCCATAGCGCTCCTTCTCATCCAGGGTGGATTGTATTTTTTCTATGAGCGCATCACTTTCGGCATTGCCAAAACCGGAAAAATTGCTACCTGTGCCAATGCTTTCGGTGTGCCAGGTTTGTCGGGGTTCCCAGGAAACCGTCTGTGCATTTCGGGCACCCAAGGTCATCTCGAAGTCTCCACGGCGGGTTTCAGAAAGATACACGTTAAATTCGGCTCCTACCGGATTGATGTCTATGCCTGCTCTTTGTACCTGGTCTTTGAGGAGTAGTACGGTATTTCGTGAAATTTCCCGGTTGCCGGAAAAGTTACAATTGAGGACGAGTTCTACAGTTTCTCCGTCGATGACCTTGTCAACTATGCCGTTGTTGTTGGAATCTGTCCACCCGGCTTCTTCCAGCATCTTTCTGGCCATAGAAGGGTTGTAGGCAAGCAGTTCGAGTTGATCATTATAGTAAGGTGCTTTTTGATAAACAGGGCCGGTAGTGCGGGTGCCAAAACCTTCGTAAAGTTCGTTGATAATTTCCTCTACATTGACAGCATGAGCTAATGCCCGGCGAACATTTTTATCGGAGAGTTTGGGACTCCTGCTGTTGAGATAAATAAAGGTATAGACGTCCGAAGGAGGAGAGAGCAGGTCGTAGCGTTCTTTGACCATATCAGATTGCTGTAATTCGACAAAATCCAAGGGATCCAATCCACTGACTACATCAATTTCTTCTGATTTGATCAGGGACAATACAGTTGCGGCATTGGGTATAGGCTTGAAAATCAGTCTTTCGGGGTAATCAGTCGCCTCTCCCCACCAATTTGCTTTTTTGACCAATACGAGTTCTTGTCCTTTTTCCCAACGCTCGAGGGAATAGGGGCCTGATCCTTTGACCATGGTCGGATCGGAGGACACTTCAGGAGATTGGAATTTTTCGGCGAAAGCCTGGAGTGCTGCATTTGACTTGGCAAGTTGCTCAATTTTATCCGGATTGGTAAAGTCTGTCAGCGGAATGCCTGCCAGTATGCCTTCCGGGTCGTAAACATAGGCCGGCATTACCGGGATGACATTGCCTATGGCTTCCTCACCCAGGAAATATTTTTCGTTGGTGAGCACAGTAAATTTTTTGGGGTTAGCCGCATCCACCTGAATGTCTTTTATGAATGCGAGGTAAGGGCGCAATCTGACCGATTGGACAAGGGGATGTAGCGTGGCTTTCAGGGTGAAAATAAAATCGTTGGCGGTGACAGGACTGCCGTCGTCCCAAACAGCGTTTTCGCGGATTTCGAAAGTATAGGCCAAACCACCCTGGTAAGGACCTGAGGTGATTTCTGCTATTTCTGGCCTGGCTTTGGCCAGTTCTGGGATGATTTCGAGGCTTTGGTCGTCTATGTTGAGCAAAAAGGAAAAGATATGCCCACTTACTAGGGAACTGTAACTCTGGAAAGAAATGAGCGGATGAATGCGCTCAGGATCAGCGTCTATTCTGACAATGACCTCATTGTCTGTTCGCTTGAATTCCACTGTTTGTTCGCCGGCTTTGGTGTCGGGCTGGCAGGAATAGAGGAATAGGGAGAAAAGGAGCAAGAAGATTGCAGAAAATCTGAATTTCATTTGTGTATTGTTTTTGAGCTGTTAGTTTGAGCAAGCAATACCAGAAACAAAGGTATGAAATTTTGACAAGGAACGTCTTAAGCCTTGCGTTGTCGGGTGCTTTCTTTTTTTACTTCCATCTAAACCTCATGGCCTGATTGCTGTTGTGATGATAACGAAAAAAAAGAAGAATTATGCAGACAGTTCTGATCGCAGGAGGAAGTGGATTGATTGGGAGTCGATTATCGACCCTCCTCACGGAAAAAGGTTATCAGGTCAGGTGGTTGAGCCGAAATCCTGCACCCGGCAGCAAATACCCTACTTTTCAGTGGGATCCTTCGAAAGGTACAATGGACAGCCGTGCTTTGGAGGGAGTAGATGCAGTGATTAACCTTGCGGGGGCAGGCATTGCTGACAAAAGATGGACGAAGGAGCGTAAAGAGTTGATCATTTCCAGCCGTGTGAAGAGTACAGAATTACTTGCTGCAAAAATAAAGGAGGCGGTTGTGCCACCAACGGTTTATTTATCCGGTGCCGCTATTGGTATATACGGAGACAGGGGAGATGAAGTATTATACGAGACATCTCCTGCGGGAAAAGAAGGTTTTCTGGCAGAGAGTTGCAGGGAATGGGAAGGAGCCATTCAGAGACTCGAAAGGGACTTGCCTTCGAGGACTTGTTACCTAAGGATAGGATTGGTGTTATCAGGAAAGGGTGGGGCGCTGCCCAAAATCAAAATGTCTTTCTACCTTGGACAAGGCGTGTATTTCGGCAATGGCAGGCAGTGGTATTCCTGGATACACATCGATGATGTATGTGGCATGTTCATCGCTGCGCTCGAAAATGAAACGTGGTCAGGTGTGTACAATGCAACTGCTCCGAATCCTCTTCAAAACAAGGCATTTACCCGAAAGGTGGGCAGGACACTTTTTCCCTTTTTTGTGCTGACACCGGTACCCGCCTTTTTCCTTAGGATCATACTGGGAGAAATGGCGGATACCGTTTTGTCGAGCGCCCGTGTCTTACCCCGGCGGGCAGAGGAAGCGGGTTTTGTATTTCAATTTTCCGAGCTTGGTGATTGTCTGAAAGACCTGAAGCAGCGGAAACTGTAGGGTCTTTTAATCGCGGAAAACTTCGATTTCGTGGGTTTTGACCACCAGGTCGGTAAATTTGCCTTTGAAGCGGGTTGCTTTGACAATATGGTTGTCTATCCAATGGTAATTTCCACCGCGTGGCTTGTTCATCAATAAAGTATGGTATTTGAAGCCGTGCTTAAGCAGCCATTCCTCGGTGATGTCACGATGTTCTTCCGTTCTGGAAGTGAAGAAAGTAATCCTGTGACCATCTTCAAACCACTTATTGACAATTTTAAGTGCATCAGGATAGGGGAGTATGGTGCTCATCCTCTCCGGCTCTTCGTTGGGGACGTCGTCGCAGACAGTTCCGTCTATATCGACAAGAAAGTTTTTTACCTCGTTTGGCAGAATAGGACTGATGCGTTCGCCTTTTTCGTTAAAGGTTTCCTGCAAGTTTTGGTCATGCGATGGCATAAACGTAGATATTTTTAATTATAAACTAAGTCAAAGGTACGACAAAAAAATGAAGCACGTTTTAAAAATGCGTTAATTTAGGTTAATCTGGTTGTGAGAGGAAAGGACTGCTGAGGATTTTAAATGCTTTAGAAATTGATATAGGCCGTTGGGTCTATGGGGTTGCCATCTCTCCACAATTCAAAATGAAGGTGCGGGCCGTCACTAAGATCTCCTGTGTCGCCGATGATGGCAACAGCTTCTCCGGCTTTGACAAAGCTGCCTACTTTTTTAAGTAGTACGGAATTGTGTTTGTAGAAAGAGATCATGTTATTGGAATGTTGTATGCCTATGGTGTTACCTGTCTCAATGGTCCAGTCGGATAAAAATACATAGCCGTCCATGGTTGCTTTGACAGGTGTGTTTTTAGGTGCCAGAATATCGACTCCGAAGTGTTGGTCTTTGGCCATAAAGCTGGCGCTTATTTCTCCATTGACAGGTGCGACGAGGTATATTTTTTCCAGGGGTATGTTTTCCATCGAACTCAAAGGACTGATATTTTCAAGCAGCTGCACTCCTGATCGAAGCCCTGCTTCGCTTTCCACCTCCTGCCTTAGTCGTCTGTCGGCGTCGCTGCGATCTACAGCTTTGATAGAATCCAGGACAGAAAAGCTGGCTTTGGCTTCTATTTCTTCGGCAGTTTCGGTATCACCAACCAGCATTTTTTTGACATTATAAGTATATTGTGCTTGTGCATCCAGCATTTTTTCGAGTTCACTTACTTGCTCATAGAGCTGGTTTACTTCTTCCCGACTTGGGCCCGAAGCGTAGCCCGGGATATAGGTAGCCAGTGGGGTAAAGACGATAAGTGAAGAAATGAAAAGAGTGACCAGTACGAAGATGGTGCTGATCATAACCCAGAAGTTGCCAACGGAAAGCCTGTAGGAACCTACTTCTTCGAAGGTTTCATTGTTCATGATAATGAGCCGGTAGGTATGCTTCATGCGCTCTTGCCAGGCTGCCCATTTTCCCTTTTCCGAATTGACTGACATAATCTTTGATTTTTAATACAAGTCAACAAAATTAATGGCTTTCCCGGCTAATTGCCGCTTATCGCTGTTAATTTTTCATTTCAGGATAATTTCCCGGCTTTATTTTTGTTATATATGCTGTTTTGCTCATCAAAATAGCATGAGCAGATTTAGATAAGGCAAGAATCGGAAAGTTTTTGTCAGTCGAATCTTTAGTTATACCTTTAGTGTCAGTGCCGGATTTTTTCCGGAAAATGAAAGCGTTCGTCAAATTGATATGAGAAGAATACTACTCCTGCTTGCGGTTTCGTCGTTTTTGGGTTCCTGTACTACCCAAAAGCAAAGAAGTGATATTTCCCCGCTGAAAAAATTCTACCACAATACTACCTCCAAGTACAATGGCTACTTCAATGCCAATGAAATTATGATTGCGAGTTTCGCAACATTGGAGCAGACACACGAAGATAATTTCAACAAACTGCTGCCTGTGTATCCGTATATGGAGACAGACAACCCGCAGATTGTGGGCCAGGAATTGGATAAGGCCATTGAAAAAGTAACCATCGTTGCCAACTTGCACCGCGAAGGAGAGTGGGTAGATGACTGCTACCTCCTGATAGGCCAGGCGCTGTTTTTGAAGCAGGATTACGAAGCGGCGGAGGAAGTTCTTAAATACATGGTAGATGAATTCAAGCCGGGTAAAAAGCCGGATGCCAATGCGAAACCAAAGCGGCCTTCAACAGACAAAGAGCGGTTCAAGGCCAGGAAAAATGCTAAAAAGGCCCGTAAAAAAAGAATAAGAGAGCAAAAAAAGAAACGCCGCGAGCGTAGCAAGGAGATAAAAAGAATCAGAAAAGCAAGAAAGAAGGGCAAGACGGTGCCAAGCCGATCAAAAAGTCGCGAAGACAGAATTGCTGAAGAAGAGTCAAAGCGTCTGGAAGAAGAAAGAGCCAAAAGGGCAGAAGCTGAGGCTGCCGCCAAAAAGGAAGAAGAACCGGAGGATTATTTCCTGAAAAAGCGGCCAGCTTATCAGGAGGGAGTGCTTTGGTTGGCTAAAACACTGATTGAGCGAGACAAATACGATGCTGCCGAACGCCTGATCGGGCAGCTGGAAAAAAGCCGCAAAACGTATCCTGACCTGTTGCCTCAACTGGAGGTACTGAAGGCTTATAGTTTTATCAAAAGGTCACAGTATGTGGCAGCTATCCAACCTCTGGAAACGGCACTGCAAATGGACTTTGACCGCGAAGAAGAGACGCGCTACCGCTTTATTCTGGGGCAATTGTACGAAATGAACAGAGAGGAGGGCAAAGCATTGGAGGAATACCGTCGCGTGGCACAGATTACTACCAACTACGAAATGGAATTCAGCGCCAGACTTCAAACAGCACTCAGCAAATGGACCAGTGGAAGGGGGAGTTCAGCCGAGGCTATTGCAGACCTGGAAAAAATGTTGAAAGACGATAAAAACATAGAATTCCGCGACAGAATTTATTTTGCTCTGGCGAAGGTGCAGCTGCAAGCGGGTATGCGCGAACAAGCGATTGCCAGCCTCCAGCAAGCACTGAATGAGGAAACTCAAAGCAGCAACCAGCAAGCTGAAGCTTTTTTTATGCTGGCAGAGTTGTTTTTTGAATCGGATGATTTTGTCGAGGCAAAGAATTACTA
>JALQTV010000094.1 GCA_023268675.1 Saprospiraceae bacterium
GGGTTATCGGTCAATAAACTGGTATCCAAGGTTGGGACAGGAGAAGCCAAGCCCAATGGTGCCAGAGTGATTTCACAGGGAGAGGAAAAGCCCTTCCTGGCTCCGCTATCTGTAAAAAAGCTTCCTGCAGTAGGGGATGCTACCTACCGAAAACTGACACTTATGGGAGTACGTACGGTAGATACCCTCAGTAAAATCCCCCCCTTACTGTTACAGCGAGAGTTTGGGAAGCACGGTTTGTCGCTATGGAAAAAGGCCAACGCAATAGACGATAGACCCGTCGAGGCTTATTCCGAGCGAAAGTCTATCTCGACCGAGCGAACCTTTTCAATTGATACGACAGATATTCGATTGCTGAAAGACAACCTGGCTGCGATGGCGATGAAGCTGGCCTATGAACTTCGTAGTTCGGGCAAACTTACTTCCTGCGTTACTGTTAAACTGCGCTATGCCGACTTCAACACTTACTCAAAGCAGCAGCTGATTCCTTATACGGCGAGTGATCGGGAACTGATTGACTACGCAAAATCACTTTTTGATCGACTCTATGACAGACGACAGTTGATTCGCCTGATCGGTATAAAGTTCAGTCACCTGGTTTTTGGAAGTACCCAGCTGGATCTTTTTCAGGATACGGAAGAAAACACCCGCTTGTTGAATGCTATGGATCAAATCAGAGATCGCTTCGGTAGTGGGGCGTTGACCCGGGCTTCTTTATTGGATGGGAACATTAGAAAAGTGGGATAAATGTACCTGAATTGCCACACCTATTATAGCCTTCGATACGGCACGATACCTCCCCGTGAACTTGTAGCGGCAGCAGCCCGCTGGGGCATAAAGACCTTGGTATTGACCGATATCAACAATACCAGCGCAGCTTTCGAATTTGTCCGCCTTTGCGAGGCATCGGGCATCAAGCCGGTATTGGGGATGGAACTGAGGCGAGAAAATCAACTCCTTTATGTTACCATTGCCCGAAATATAGCAGGCTTCGAAGAAATCAACCGCTTTTACAGCCTTCATGCTCTAGAGGGCAAGGTACTGCCGGACCGCGCACCGGCCTTTTCTGAGGTATATGTGATGTATCCGGAAGGCAGGATGCCCGTTGAGGAACTGCGTCACCATGAATTTATTGGAATCAGACCTGAAGATATAAATCGCCTCCGGGTAAAAGGCCTGCACAAAAAGCAACACAAACTACTGGTATGGAGCCCGGTGGTTTTTCTACACGAGCAGGACTTCATACTCCATCAGCTGTTGCGTGCCATTGACTGCAATACAGTACTCAGCAAACTGACACCGGAAGATATGGCTTCCAAAACTGCCTTGTTGTTGCCACCCGAAACACTAAACAATTATTTTCACCAATATCCTGAAATCCCGGAAAACACCTGCCGTTTGCTGGATACTTGTGGAGTTGACATGGATTATGGCTTGCAGCACAATCGCCAGAGTTTTACCGGAACCAAGGACGGGGATTTCACACTCCTGGAAAAACTTGCTGTTAGTGGTTGCGAGCGTCGCTACGGCAAACTTGGCACCCGTGCGCTGGAGCGCGTACAAAAGGAGCTGAAAGTCATCCGAGAGCAGGACTTTTGTGCGTATTTTCTGATTACCTGGGATATTGTACGCTATGCAAAGACAGTGGGGTACCAGCATGTAGGTCGGGGGAGCGGAGCCAATTCTATCGTGGCTTTTTGTCTGGAGATAACAGATGTGGATCCTCTGGAACTGGATCTCTATTTTGAGCGATTTATCAATCCGCACCGGAGTACTCCACCCGATTTCGACATAGATTTCTCCTGGAACGAGCGGGACGATCTGGTGGATTATATTTTTAAGCGTTATGGCCGGGAGTACACCGCTTTGCTGGCGACCTACAATACCTTCAAAGGTCGCTCCATTATCAGGGAACTGGGCAAGGTTTTTGGCCTGCCTAAAGCAGATATAGACCGGATAGCAGATAATCCACTCGATACGGATACACATCACCCACTGGCGCCACAGATGCTGCATTATGGCAATCGCCTGTCGGGATTCCCCAATTACCTGTCCATCCACGCCGGTGGGATCATCATTTCTGAGGCTCCGATTTTTCGCCATACGGCGCTCGATATGATGCCCAAAGGTTTTCCCATCACTCACTTCGATATGTACCACGCCGAACAACTGGGCTTTCATAAGTTCGATGTACTGAGTCAGCGCGGACTGGGGCATTTGAAAGATGCGGTGGAACTGGTGCGAAGCAATCGTGGAAAAGAGGTGGATATTTACCGTGTGGATAAGATCAAGCAGGACCTTCGGGTGCGGCACTTGTTGCGTTCAGGCAAGTGCATGGGCTGTTTTTATATTGAATCGCCGGCCATGCGCGGACTTTTGCAAAAGCTGAAATGCGAGGATTATGTACACTTGGTGGCTGCGAGTTCGATTATACGGCCTGGAGTGGCCAGTTCGGGTATGATGCGGGAGTACATCCGGCGTTTTCATCAGCCTGAATCTGTTGAGTACATCCATCCTACTTTTGAGGAGCACTTGGGGGAGACTTTCGGAGTGATGGTGTACCAGGAGGATGTGATGAAGATTGTACATCATTTCGCCGGGCTAGATCTCGATGAGAGTGATGTCCTGCGCAGGATTATGAGTGGCAAGAAGTACCGCAGTGATACGTTTACCCGCCTTCGGCAAAAATTTTTCGATAATTGCAGACAACGGGGGCACAGCAATGAACTGGCCAATGAGGTTTGGCGTCAGATCGAAAGCTTTTCCGGGTATTCTTTCTGCAAGGCGCATTCTGCCAGTTTTGCCGTTGAAAGCTTCCAGAGTTTGTATTTGAAGGCGTATTATCCACTGGAGTTCATGGTAGCTGTCATCAATAACTTTGGTGGATTTTATAAAACCGAATTTTACTTTCACGAGGCACGTATGAATGGCGCAACAGTACTGGCGCCCTGCGTGAATCACAGTCATTACCTGACGAGCATAGGAGAAGATACGATCTACATAGGTTTTATCCACCTGCATCAGTTGGAGAGAAAACTGGCCCATGAAATTGTAGCGCAACGGTCAAGGGGTGGGGCTTTTCGTTCGTTCGGGGATTTTATCTGCCGGGTAAAAGTGAGTTCAGAGCAGTTGGATATCCTTATCAGAATAGGTGCTTTTCGGTTTACCGCAAAGAACAAGTACGAATTGATGTGGGAGAAAAATGCACTCCTGCAAACCCATACGTATTCCGGCTCCGGTGGAACTCTTTTTGAGGCGGAGCCGGAAACTTTTCAGCTGCCGGACCTGGAGGAAGGGCCTTTGGATCAGGCCATGGCAGAGATAGAGTTGCTGGGCTTCCCGCTTTGTTCCCCTTTCGAACTGATAGAGCCCCAGAACTGCGGAGCCTGCATACAGGCAGCGCAGCTATCTGGCCAGGTGGGACGCATGATTCACATCCTGGGCTATTTTGTTTGCCGCAAACAGGTCAATACAAAGAACAACCAGGTGATGCATTTCGGCACCTGGATTGATGAGTCCGGTGATTTTTTTGATACGGTTCATTTCCCAAATTTCCTGAAGCATTTTCCATTTCGCGGCAGCGGGGTTTACAAGATCAAAGGCAAAGTAGTCACAGATTTTGGTTTTTCATCGATAGAGGTAGTCAGCATGACCAAAGTACAGCTCAGGGGGCTTAAGGATTAAGGGAAAAGTAGGTCTATTCCGCCTTGTATCCACCTGCCGGGCATGGGCACCAGGTTGGTTTCTCTATAGGCCTGATTCAAAAGATTGTTGGCGGAGAGAAAAAACTCCAGGCGCTTTCCCCGGTAAAACAACTTGCTGTCCAGAAGTGCATAGTCTTCCAGGTTGACGCGATCCAGGTAGCGGTAGTGAAGGGAATGGAATACTTTTTCCGCAAGGCGGTATTCCAGCCCGACAATCAATTGATGCCTCAAATTCTCCAGGGCATACCTCGAAAAGCCTGTCGGAGAGGTTTCGAGTTGGGCATTGATATAAGTATAAGCCAGATAAAACCGCTGCAAGGGCGTTTCCGGGGACAACAAGAGGGGGAAGTTGAGCTGCCCACTAAGGTCCAGTCCACTGGTATAAAGGCCTGCTATGTTGTCGGGTTTCCAGGGTTGATCTGTCGTAAGGCGCGTCCAGTCGATCAGGTTGGAGGCATCCCGGACAAACCAGGAGGCTTGCCACTGAACCCCGCGGGAACTGACTTTCAGACCGGCTTCCCAGGAAATGGCTTCTTCGGGGCGGAGATCGGGATTGCCCAGATTGGCAGGATCCTGGTAGTACAGATCGGTATAGGTAGGGATGCGGAAGGTGTAGCCGGCGTTGGCAAATACCTTGAATTTTTGGTTCAAACGATAACCCAAATCTATCCCGGGAAACATGCGGCTACCGAAATCGGAGTATTGATACAGCGCTATTCCGGGGGTGATGTCCAGGTTTTCGCTAAACAGTAAGAAGCGATGCTCGAAAAATAAGTTGGCAACGCTGCGCTGCTGTGCCCCCAGATTGTTGCTTCGCATGCCCATGAAGGTAATTTCGGCTCCTATGCCGCTGATTCCCCATGCATTGGCGTTGCTGGCGTGGAATTCCAGTCCACTTGTATTGGTAATGTGCAGGTTGCGATACGCTGCGGGATTGTTGCGGTTGAAGATGTACTCATCCTGATTGCGGCGCCAGTAGAGGCGCGGTTTGAAAGTCCAGCTGCCTTTTTGCCAGCTGTCAGAGATGGCCAGGATACTGGTTTGTATGGCTTCAAACTGATCGGTGAAGTTGGGACTGGCGTAAAAACCATTGGCCCCAAAAGCTCTTTCACTGTAACCGGCCAGGATGTTGAGCCCGTGCCCCTGCATCTGTATGCGCCCCTGGTAAAAGAGATTGTTGATGTCATAGTCGGTATTATAGCGGTACCCCTGGGCAAAACGCTTCGAAAAGGACAGGTACTGGCTGTAAGTTTCTCCGGGGAGGGAAGCGGAAAAGGCCACTCCTCCCATTTCAAAGCTACCTGCCTGCAGCGAAAGCCGTGAAAAGCCGGAGTCCGGTGTTTTGGTAACAATATTGATGGCGCCGGCAAATGCATTCTGCCCGTAAATTCTTGCTCCGGGGCCTTTGAGTATTTCTATGCGCTCAATGTTGTCAGGGTCTATGGGCAGATTCATCAGGTGGTGTCCCGTCTGCGGGTCGCTCATTTTGATGCCATTGACAAGGACGAGTGTCTGGTCGAAAGTACCACCGCGAATGCCGATATCTGCCTGTACGCCATGGACGCCACGTTGGCGGATATCTACCCCGCTGAAATATTGCAACACTTCGTTGACACTCTGCACAGGCAGCGCAGCAATCTGAGTAGCAGTAATGACTTCTATAGATCTCGAAACGTCCGAAAAAGGCAATGCCAGCCGGTTTTCGCTAATGGTGATTTCAGGCAAAAGGTTGATGATGGTATCTTCTTGAGCAGACAGCCAAAGAGCAGATACCATCATCAGGGTGATGGTCAGGGCTTTTTTCATCGGGTAAATCAGTATTTGGTTTATTTCGGGAACCTGCTTGCATCAAGTCCCGGTATGATTTTCAGGGCATTTTTGTAGTATAATTTTTTCAGAATTTCGTCGGGCAATTCAAGTCCGTACATGCTCCAGAAAGCGTGGTATTTTTTGTAGTAAGGAAAGTATTCGTCTGCTGTTTCCAATACGCGGAAATAGGTGTGGTATTCCCCGGGATTGTAGGAGTCTTTTCCAAAGAGGACGCGATCCTGGTATTTTTCGAAAAAGCGATTGGCGGCGCGGGGCTGACGACCCAATTCGGCGATGATGGCACCAATTTCAACGTACATATTGGGCATTTCATCCATCAGCTGTGCGAGCTTGTTCAGGTCGTTGGCAAACCAGCCCATGTGTGCATTGATAAAGGTAGTATTGGGGTGTTTTCGAAAAACACGGTGCTGTTGTTCGATCAGGGTAGCCCAGGGAGCGGGATCTGTATCTGAGCGCTTTCTTCGCGGGTGCGTTTTTAGTTCCAGCCAGCGCTCGTTGTTGGCATCGTGATCCTGCCAGAATTGGGCGGGATCGGCAGAGTGAATGAGTACGGGAATGCCCAGTTCGCCACATTTAGCCCATACGGGATCAATTCTGGGGTCGTCTATGGCAATGAAATTGCCTTTTTTGTCTTTGACAGAAAGTCCCAGGCTTTTGTAGATTTTAAGGCCCTTTGCCCCGTTGGCTACATCTGTAGCTATCTGGCTGGCAGCTTGCTCTCCCCAACCGGGTTCGTCAATGCCGTCAAAATTGACATTGGTAAACACGGCGATGCGATTTTCGTAGCCGTATTTTTTGACATTGGCCATGATTTCTTCCAGAGCCTGTCCTCCTCTTCCGCTTAGGTTGACAATTACTCCCATGTTGAGTTCGTCCATCTCGCTGATGAGTTTGTCGAGGTCCTGACTGGCCATGCGATAGTGATGGGAGTGGACGTCGATGAAGGGGAATTTGCCTCGTGTGACAGGGTTTTCCGGAACGACCAGCGTTGACGGAGGATTGTAAGTTTCAAAATCCATGCTGAGCGACTCTTCAACGGGCGGATTGGATTGTTGGGCACAAGCCACCAGACTGAATAGCGACATCAGCAGTACAATAGGGAATATTCTTTTCACTAACATAGCTGTAAAGTTTTATGAGCTACAAAAATAGGGATAGGGATTGGAATTGGGATAGTTGAACGGGATGTTGTTTGGGATTGTTATGTACTTATGATTGAAAAAATGGTTGAAATTGTTCCTTATGTGCCTGCTTATAAAGAGCAGGTAGTTGGAGTATGGGAAAAATCGGTATTGGCTACTCACCACTTCCTGGCTTCGGATGACTTTCACAAAATCAGGGAATTGGTCCGGGAACTGGATTTTGCTCAGCACAATGTGTACTGCCTGCTGGACAGGGATCGTTGTGTGGGATTTATCGGAATTACCGATAAAAAGGTAGAGATGCTGTTCCTGGCGCCGGAATATTTCGGGAAAGGCTTGGGTCGTCAGTTGATGGATTTTGCGATCAGCGAGCTGGGCGCAGACAAGGTTGACGTAAACGAGCAAAATGAGGGTGCCTTGCGTTTTTACGAAAAATTGGGATTTGTGGTGTACGAGCGCATGGCGAAGGATGACCAAGGGCACGATTACCCCATTTTGCGCATGCGATTGTGAGCCGCAGCTGTCTCAAAACCTTTTTGAGACAGCTGCGGCCGGATATGGGCGCCTGTGGTTTATTTCTTTTTGGTGGTAATCTCGATTACGCCGTTTTTGGCTTTTTCGCCGTACTTTTCTATGGCCTTTTCTCCTTTCCACACGTTGATCGATTCGATATCATTCGGATCAATGCTGTTCATTTCAAAGTCTGCTCCTTTTTCTTCTCCGTCAATGACGAAGATGGGTTTGGCTTTTGAATCGTCGGTGATGATTTTGACTGCTTTTTCTTCAGATTGCTCGACGGTCACAGTCATTTCTTTCGCTTCCCCTGCGTTCGTGGTCTTGGTAATCACTTTTACGATTTTTTCACCATTCACTTCTTCGGTTTCGGTGATGGTCTCAATGTTGATGGTTTTGACTTCTCCGTTTTCTTCCAGCTGATTCCATTTCATGCCCTCAGGAGCCGTTCCTTCTGTTACAATGATCATTTTTTTGCCATTTCCATCCTTGGTAATGATGCGCTTCATCCCTTCTTTGTCGTCTTCCATTTCAATGGTGAAGGTGATGCTGTCGGCATTGAATTTTGTTTCATCGCCATCAAAGAAGGCAAGGTGCTCGCCGTGCAATTCAATTGTTTCTACCTCTCCTTTTGTTACTTCTTTGATGAAGAATGCTCCTCTTTTGTGGGCTTCCGAGGCTGTCAGAGGTACTTCGGGTTTGCCGTAGCCCATGCGTTTTTTGCCGTTGGCAGTTTTGACGTAAAAGGTAAAGGTTTCGATCGGATCTTCGCTCAGCACGCTGTAATTGCCGCTGGCTCCGCTTTCTGCTTTGTAAGAAGAAGCAATGCCGATAATTTCACCGGCATCGTTGCGCTGGATGTTGTCGAAAACAAGGGTGATGCCCTGTGTTGCAAATAGCTCAGCTTCTTTTTTGAGGTCAGCATCTGTGGCGTTTTTGTCTATGCTTACTGCATAAATTTCTTCGCTGAGTTCGACTTCGACCATTTCTGCCTGAGCAATCGTTTTTACGTTGAAAAGAAAAAAGAAAGCTGCCAGAAAGGGCAGGATCAGGCTCAATTTCCATTGCTTGATTGGTTGAGAAGGATGGGTGTGTAACATGGATATGCGTTTTTTGATAGATGAACTAAATAATGGACTGCTAAGACTGTATAGATTTTTTGGCGTACAATTTTTAAGCAGGAGATACTGGTAAGTGCGTAGTTTCCCCGGCTTTGCTGAGGTGTGCTGGTCTGCTATGTATTCCAGATTGGCTTTGATGCTTTTGTTGTAAATCCAGGCCAGCGGATTCCACCATTGGAAGATGCAGAACAGGCGACTGATCAGGATATCAAGGCTGTGCAGCTGACTTGCGTGTACTTTTTCATGGATGAGGATGAGTTCCAATTCTTCGTCATTGTAGCGTTCCGGGTCATAAACCAAGTAACTGAAAAAGGAAAAGGGGCCTTCCGTGTCGCGATGCTGCACATGGGTAAAGTGTCTGTCATCATAAGCCTGGCCGGATCGGAGGATGCTGTAAAGGGCATACAATTCCATGAAAAATTTAATCAAAAATATTGCCAGGCCAATAAAGTAAATGGCTGCAAGGAGGTCTGCAGGCTTCCAGGATTGGATTTGTGTTGCAGCTATCGCTGAAATGTCAGATTGCAGTGGTGAAAAGTTCGTTACCGCCGTTACTGTTACCGTACGGGTGTAGGTAATCCAGGGAAGAATACAGGCTGTGAATATACCTCCCATCAGAAAGAGCCGCTTGCTTTGGTGGAAAGTTTCCCTTTCGAGTACAAGCCTGTAAAGACCATAAAACAGGGCGGACAGAAGAGCAGATTTCAGGAGATAAACCAAAAAAGTTTCCATTACTTCTTCTTTTCAATGAGTTCAATGATTTCCCGGAGTTCTTCTACCGATATCTTTTCTTCCGCAGCTAAAAAGGATACCACATTCTTGTAGCTGTTGTTGAAATAATCCTTGATCGCAGTACTGACAAATTTTGTCCGGTATGCTTCTTTGCTTACGATAGGGAAGTAGCGGTGGGTATTCCCAAAAACTTCGTGCCCCACGTAACCTTTTTCTTCGAGGTTGCGGATAATGGTCGAAAGGGTGTTGTAGTGAGGCTTTTCTGAACTGAATTCCCGCAGTACA
>JALQTV010000095.1 GCA_023268675.1 Saprospiraceae bacterium
CTAAAAATGGCACCAAAAGCTGCCGGAATGTCCGTGATATGCACTGCCAATACAAAAAGGGAAGCAAGGAGGTAGATACCTACCATCAAAGGAACGATTTTGTCCGTTACTTTGGCAATAGATTTGATCCCTCCAATGATAACGAAGGCTACCAAAACCGCCATGAGGACTCCAAATATCCATCCTCTGCCGTACATGAAGCTATTTTCACCTCCCAATACTTCAATTAATTGCTGGGTAGCCTGGTTGATCTGCACCATATTACCGCCACCGAAGGAACCTCCGATACAAGCGATCGCGAATAGAACGGCCAGTACTTTTCCCAATTTTGCAAAAACAGGCCCACGCTCGGCCAAACCTTTTGAAAGGTAGTACATAGGTCCTCCGGAAACGGTGCCATCCGCATTGTAATTGCGGTACATGGTTCCGAGGGAGCATTCTACAAATTTTGAAGACATGCCAAAGAGGCCTGCGATGATCATCCAAAAGGTTGCTCCGGGGCCCCCCATAGAAACCGCGATAGCTACCCCAGCGATATTTCCTACTCCTACAGTACCGGAAAGAGCTGCTGTAAGTGCCTGAAAGTGAGATACTTCTCCTTTTTCGCCGGGCTTGTCGTATTTACCTCTTACCACGTCCAAGGCGTGTTTGAAGGCAGTTAAATTGATAAATTTCATGTAAACCGTAAAGAATATGGCACCGAAGATGAGCCAGATCAATACGAATGGAACGGTAAAACCTCCTATTGTTACTGTAAAAAAGACAACAGATTCGATGGCTGCAGTAACGGGGGCAAAAACGTCGTTGATTCTCTCGTCAATGGTTTTTCCCTGGGCGAATGCCAGCAGGGGAGTCATTAATGCGAGTACAACAGAAAGATATTTTTTCTTCATGAGTCGGTAATGAGTTTTGAGTTGATCAGGTTAGATTTTTTTTGGAAACAGGCCTTAAGGTATTTGATTATTTTTGTTTTTTCAAAATAAACCGTTCCAAATTTAACAGATAGCAATTATTGCGGCTTTTTTTTCACAGAAATAGTGCCCTTGTCAGATTTGAAAAAAGTCATTCGGGAATCTCCATTCTTATGCGCCACTCTTTAGGAAAATAGTTGTTGGTTCTGTTGCCCAGGTTTTTGAGTAAAGCGATGGGGATGCCTTCAAAAGCTGCTACGATCCAGCCTTTTGGACTATCGGGTACGGGGATGGGTTCCTTTTTCAGGCATCGAAGGGCAGTTGCCTTATCCAGTTCGTAGCGTGGGATGGAATCAGCAAGCAGGGTGCTTACTATGAGGTCGTGTGCGGGAATGAAGTCATTTCTGATGAGTTGGCCTATGGCTACTCCGGGTTCGGCTCCCGGAAAGGAGCGAAGTAAGGTCTCCATAGCAGCATGTGTGGTGGCAGGCCAGGCGCGCAGCTGTCCCTTTTCGTTGATGGCCAGGTGTAGGTTTTCGGGTTTTTCCAGCCAGGGAATTATGCCTTGGGTCATTTTTGCAGAGATAGTCTGCCAGTAGGAGTTTCTTTTGTCTGCTTTTCCGGGTTTGAAAGTGAAGTCAGCTTTTTGCCGAAGGCAGGCAACATAAAAACCTTCTCCTTTTACCCTGTGGGGAAAACATTGATACCCGGCGCCCATATCCATAAGGCCCCAGGTGTCTGGAATATCCGGTTTGACAACTTCGAGGTTGAATTCTTTTTGTAGCCAGGCGATGTTTTCTTCGTTTTCGCGTGGATTGTAGGTACAGGTGCTGTAAATCAGCCAGCCATCTCTGCGGAGGGCCTGTACAGCACTTGCCAGAATGCGCTTTTGCCTTCCGGAGCAGAGTTGCTGATTGTCTGTGGACCACTCGCGCATAGCTCCGTGGTCTTTTCGGAAGAGCCCTTCGCCGGAGCAGGGGGCATCTACCAGTACTATGTCAAAAAAGCCGGGAACCTGTTCGAAAGCGGTAGCGTCAACATTGCACAACAATTTATTGGGATAGCCCCATTTGATGAGGTTTTCCCGCAGGATGGGGTAGCGGCTGCGGATCACTTCATTGGAAACTACCAGGCTGTCATCGGGCAAAGAAGCCTGAAGCAGCGTGCTTTTACCCCCGGGTGCGCCACAGAGATCCAGTACTTTAGGAGACTCAAGGTCTCGTAAAATTTGCTTGACGACCCATTCTACCATCATAGACGAAGCTTCCTGTACATAATAGGCACCTGCATGAAAAATGGGATCCAGGGTGAAGCTTTTTCGGGATTCCAGGTAATAGCCATGATTGCTCCAGGCAACAGGTTCGCCTTCCGGGATCAGATTTTGCGACTTTTTCGGATTGTAGCGGATACTGATGGGCGCGGGATCCTGCAAAATGGCATCGATGAGTTGTGTCGCTGAAGTTCCCAGCAGGTCGTACAACTGTTCAACGAATTCGGTGGGAAGCAGGTCATGATTCATGGTGTATGTTTGAGCCGTAAAATAAATAATTTCACAATTATGGAGGGTAATGGATAGGAAAAGCCGAAAAAATCGTTGATAATAAAAATAAAACCTTTTACTATGATCAAGAAAATTTCACTTGGAGTACTCTTTCTCTTTGCACTGACAGCAAGCCTTGTAGCTCAGGGTACTTGTTCTGCATTTTACATCTTTGAAGAAGGTAAGCAATGGGAGTACCATAGTTTCAACGACAAGGGAAAGCTGGAGGGGCGCATTTCCCAACGCATATTGGGACTCAATCAGACTCCTGACGGAACATGGGAAGCAAATATAGAAAGTCGGGTGGCGGACAAGAATGACAAGGAGATGACTACTTCTACGTTTATCCTGACTTGTAAGGATGATGTGTTAAAGATGGACCTCACGTCGAATATGGCTCCCGGAATGTTGGAGTCTCTGAACAGCATGGAAGTTACCATGGAAGGAAATCAAATGGAGTTGCCTGGTAACCTTAAGGAGGGTCAGGCATTGCCGGATGCGTACACGACTATCAGTGCCGGTGCGCAGGGAGTTACAATTATGCGTATGACGATAGCTACGACAAACAGACTTGTTGAGGCGAGGGAGCGATTGGAAACTGCAGCAGGAAACTTTGATTGTTATAAAATTTCCCATGAGTTGTCAATCGAAACCATTTTCAAGAAAACCTTCAGGGTGGTAGAGTGGTATGCCGAAGGAGCCGGATTGGTAAGAAGTGAAACTTACGACAAAAAAGGCCGCCTGGAAAGCTCTCTGGAGCTAGTGGGCATGAATTGATGTTAAGGGCAGCCCGGATTTAGCGGATCAGTGTAACATCACCGCTCATTTTTCCGGTTGAAAGGGAATCTACAGGCTGAAAGGTGTAGGAAATCACCCAAGTATAGACAGCTGCAGGTGCAGGTTCGCCGGCGGATTCTCCGTTCCACCCTTCCTCTGCGTTGCGGCTGTTGTAAACAAGTTGCCCCCAGCGACTGAAGACTTTCATCTCGAAAGATTCGAAACTGCAGTTGCTGGAGGGCTTGAAGTAATCATTCAATGCATCTCCATTTGGAGAAAATACATTGGGAACATAGATCTCGCAGGCATCTTCAGTAGAGATATTATTTGTCTCGCAGGTCTTTACTGCGTGAAATCCTTCATACAATGGAGCGACAAATAAGCCAGCCAGAATGAAAAACAATTTCATGGGATTATAACTTTACGCCAAAGGTATCGGGCCTGTGGCAGATTACCAATATTTTACTACTCCGTTTCGGGTAGGGTGTGTTTTGAATGGAGAAGCGGTAGCAATGGTTGAGTGAATGGTATTACCTGATAAGGGTAACCTCTCCGCTGACTACTTCCGAAACCGGATTGCCATTGTTGATGCCATCTTCCCGGTAGGTAAAGTCTATCACCCAGGTATAGGTATCAGAGGGAGCGGGTTGGCTGTTAAACTCACCGTCCCAACCTTGTTGGTAGTCGCCGGTTTCGAAAACCAGTTGTCCCCATCGATTAAAAACCTTCATATTAAAGGAAAGTATTTCCTTGCAGTAAGTAAGGACGCGGAAAGTATTGTTGATTTCGTCGCCATTGGGTGTAAAAGCATTGGGAATGCGTTCTTCCTCTTTGTTTTTCAACGGACAGGTACAATCAATGCTGGTAATTTTTATTTCATCTCCTGATGAAAAACAAGAATTGGATACTTCTACCGAATAAGTCCCTCCCTTGGTTATGGTGTATTGAGAGCTTGTGCTTCCGTCCTGCCAGCGAATTTCATAGTTTTTTATTTCGAGCAATGTAAGGGTCAGTTCATCGGATAGGCATAGGGTAGTGTCAACTCCCAGATAAACGCGGGGTGCAACGGGGGTTTCAGACAATTGAGCGATTTCTGAAGTAGTGAGAGGCCTGTCGTACACGCGGATTTCGTCGAGTGCTCCCTGGAAAAATTCGCTGTAAGTTTCAGGAGAAGTAAAGCCTGCAAGTGCACCGAAGGTGAAACTGCCATTGCTTAGTACAGAAATCTGGGTTCTTTCATCGGTTCCGGCAAGGGTGCAATCGATAAACAATTGCATCTCCGAAGGGGTGCGCTGGGCAACTACGTGGTGCCATTCCCCATCGAATAAAAGCCCTGCCTTATCATGAACAAAAGCAGTCTGATCTTCTTGCGAACTGATAAAACTCGCAGGTTGTCCGGTATTGGCTGCTCGTATTTTGACCCAGGTATTGGGTGCAGGAGCACTACCTGTGCCCACGTGAAAGACTGTCTGGGTATTTTCGGTATTGTCGACTTTCATCCAAAAGGCGATGGCGTAGGGAGCCTGATTGACATTCAGGTTGTCGTTGAGTATGCGTAGGAAGCTCGAGGTGCCGTTAAAAGCTACGGCTGCCTGAGATTGATTTTTACGGTCGGAGACCAGGGTAAGATCTTGTGTTTCCAGCGATGACATATCAGGTCCTTCATCCATGATGGTTGGGCCATCGATGGGGAGGTAAGCGATGAGTCCCTGAGCAATGTTTTGAGAATAAGCGATGTTAACAAACCAACAAGCAAAGCCAATGAGGAGAGCGGTTTTATTGATCATTGAATTGATTTTAAAAAGTTTTAAGGCAAAAAACCTTGTTGAAATTAAACAAGCCTGGCAGAAAGGGCCTATCAGCGGTAATTTCTTGATTATTATGCAATCTCGTCGAGAAAACCTGCTATTTTTTTTGTTTGGTTGTAATTTGAGAAAGAACTGTAATCCTTTGTTCCGGATTTAAGAGAGAAATTGTGTTGTTTGAACTGGGCAAACTGCTGTCGAATGAAAGTTTTCACTGACTGAACATCCTCCCAGGTGAAATTTTGTCCCAATTCATATTCACTGATAATGCTTTCGACATCCGTACCATTAGGCCCAAAGCTCATAATAGGACGATTGGCCCGCATGTATTCATAAAATTTCCCGGGCATTCTACCCCCTACATTTTCTGCTTTGTTCAAGGGCAACAATAATACCCATGAATTGACTATTTCCTGAAGAGCCTGTTGTCTTGGAATGGTTCCCAGTTGAATGAGTTGATCATCAAGACTGAGTTGTTCAATGGTTTGGAGGACGGTAAAGTCAATCTGGCCAATAAGCTTAATTCTGGCCATCTCCCGGAACTCTGGTATTTCTTTGTTGAGTTCAGAGACGGCTTGCAGGAAGTTTATTGGGTTTCTGTCGGTACCCAAAAGTCCGGCGTGTGTAAAAGTGAAAAAATGATCAGGAGAAGCTTTTAGTGAAACAAAGTCATCTTCATCATAACCATAGTAAATAACGTCTACATTTTTGGCACCGATTGCTTCCAGGTCATTTTTCCATGTTGGACTTGCTATGGTTATTTTCTTTGCGATAGCAAATGTCTCTTGTTCCAGCTTTTTGTGGATTTTATCTGCTCTTTTACCGATTTTGAACAAGCTGTAATAATCGACCTGTGTCCAGGGGTCCTGGAAATCAGCAAGGAACGGAATGCCTGTTTGTTGAGACACCCGAGTCCCGATTACTGTATTTGTATGAGGAGGACCATCTGTCAGGATGGCATCTACAGGGTTTTCTCTTAAGTAGTTGGTTAGGAATTTCACAGAGGGCCCAATCCACAATGCTCGGGCATCAGGGATGAAGAAATTGCCTCTAATCCAGATAGAGAGGTCGTCTATATAGGACTTTTTATCTTTTACATGAACGATGTTGTTAATTGGGGTATTCTTTCTATTGCTGATGATCTTGAAAAGCCTGAAAGGCTCAATTATGGGTTTCTTTATAACTTTCAGATCATCGGGGACATCATTGAAATTCCCCTGATCGAGATAAGGATAATCAGCATTAGTGGGAGCGAAAACAATAGGCTCCCACCCAAAGTACCTTAAGTACTTGACGAACTTGAGGTTCCGGAGTACACCAATCCCCCCTGCAGGAGGCCAATTATAGGAGATAACGAGTACCTTTTTCACGGGGTTACTTTTTTCTTTTTTTCCTGTTGCCAACCGAAGCAGCAGTTTTTGGTGAAGCAGGTTTGCTGTCTGGAATTTTTTCCTCAGCGGGTAAATTTTTCAGATAGTTGAAACCGGAATACCCGGCATAGCCGAAAAAGCCAAACAAGATTAAGTTGGAAAAAATGGTTGTCAGGGTAGTTCCTATTCTGTAGGACTGCGGATCGAAAACAAATTCGATTTCATGTGTTCCGGCCGGCACTTTCATGGCTCTCAGGACATAATTGACCCGAATGTGATCTACCGGTTCTCCATCCAGATAGGCTTGCCATCCTTTGTTGGGGCCATACCAAATTTCAGAGAACACAGCCAATTGTTCGGAGTTGGTGGTACTTGTATATTTCAATCGGTTAGGATTGTATTCCTGTAGCGTGATGCTCCCGTTGGGTTGTGGTGCCAAAGTAGCTACATAATCGGCAAACTCTTTGTGTACGACCACGTCTTCTGCCGGATTGATATTGGAGAGGGTGTTGATCTCGTCGCGGTTGGAATTTACAAGATTGATGTTTTTAACAAACCAGGCATTTCCAAGTGCGTCTGGGTTTAACCTTGCCTCGGGACCATTGTTGCCATTGACAATATAGTACTTGGTGTTGAGCATGTTCATTACTCCTTGATTGCCCTTGCTGATTTGATAATCGATCAAATCTTGATAGCGCTGCAACTTAGCGGCGTGGTACCCTCCTACAGATTTGTGGAAGTTGGATGCTCTTGCAGACTGGAAGGGGCTTTCCGTTTGGTCAAACACTCGGTAGTGAATATCCGGATCCTGCATAATCTGTTGGTCAGCGGCATTGGGCTGGGTGGTAACGGCGTTTCCTGTTTGGGGGCTGACAAATTTATCGGCTCCAAGGTACCGCGTACCGACTGTCCAAAGGTCGAAGATAACGATGACAGCGATACCGGCGAGACTGAGGGTATAGTTTAATTTTTTGTTGACGTAAGCCCAGATGATTCCTCCGAGCAACAACACGATTGCCAGGCTTCTGAGTGCATCACCTCTCATCAAATCTTTTCGGGCTTCGATTAGTGGTTGCAAGTTTAAGCCGGCTTGTTGGTAGCGGACATCTCCTGCTGCTGAAAAGTCAAAAGCAGAAGGCCCGATGAAGGCGAAGAAAAGGCAGATGGCAGCACTGATGCCCCCAGCGAGGTACAAGCCCTTGTTTACTTCTTTTGCTTTGATTTTGCCTTTTATAATTTCTGAGAGCGTAAGGAATGCAAGCAAGCTTATCAATAGTGCTGTGACGCTAAGAATTGAATTGGGCGTTCGGAATTTATTGTACAAGGGCACATAATAGAAGAACAATTCACTCAACCAGGCGAAATTCTTTCCCATAGAAAGGAATAAAGTTAATATCGTACCTCCTCCCAGCCACCATTTTTCGGGACCATCGATAAGAAACAAGCCTAAAATGAATAAAAACACAATCCCGGCTCCGAAGTAAATGGGGCCACTGGTAAAGGGAAGGGCTCCCCAATATAAGGGAGCTGAGTTTCCTTGCATTTGTACAACTTGTCTCCAGTTGGGGTCCTGGTTAAGGACGGACCTTCTGTCAACCGTTTCATTGCTTCCTCCCCCGACGATGCCGGGAATGAAGGCTGCAAAAACATCCAGAGTGTTGTTGCTCCACTGCATGGCATAATCCCAGGCAAGACCATCTGTTTCACTGCTGCTTGCAGTGGAGGGATTGTTGTTGCTTAAAGGCTCGAGGATGGGTTTGCCGCGCATGGTGTCCTGGGAGTATTCCAAAGTAACAAATAGATTGTTTGCGGCTGAAGACAAGGCTATGACAGAGCAAAGCACCAAAATTGCATTGCTTTTTATGAAGTCCATTAACTTTTTCTCCCGGATATCATGAATTAATTGTGCTACAATAAAAACAACCGTAGTCAATACAAAGTAATAAAACATTTGAGGGTGATTCGCCAATAGAGCTGCTCCAGCTCCAAGGGACAAAAGAAGTGAACCCCAGAGGTATTTTTTCCTGTAAACAAGGATCATTCCGGCAGCTACAAATGGCAGGTAGAAGATCACTCCTATTTTTGTTACGTGCCCCGCTTCGTAGAGTACTAAATTGTTTGTTGAAAAGGCAAAGGCTATACCTCCGACAATGCTTAGCCACGGAGAAGCACCCAGGCTTAGCATAAGGATGTAAAAGCTGAGCATGCCAATGATAAAGGTGCCGGCAGGAGGAGCAAATTTCATTCGCATGTATCTACTGAGAGTGGTCAGTTTATTTCCGGCACTTATTCCATTAATCTGATAGGTGGGCATGCCTCCAAACATAGAGTTGGTCCAGAGGATGGCCTCTTTTGTTTCCCGGGAAAATTTGTTGGCTTCTGCAGCCATGCCGCGGTATTGAATTAAATCCCCCTGCCTGATAACCTTGCCTTCAAGCTGGGGGTAAAAATAAATTGCAGCGGTAGCAGCAAAAGCTATTAGGGCAATCAGATGGGGCAGAATTTTCTTTACGATAGGATGCATGGCGGATTGGAGTTTTTTCTAATTTTCCGTAAAATTGAGATGGATAAAGTTATAGAAAATCAACATCAACATCATAGGGAAAGGTCATCAAATAGTTGATTGCTCTGTCGATGTCGTAATTTTCGAATACAATTTGGTATAAACTTTCGGTAATCGGGACCCTCAGCTTATAAAACCCAGCAAGTTGTCTGGCAATTTGCAAAGTACGCACTCCTTCCGCCAATTCAGGCATGGTTTCCTTGATTTTCTCACTGCTTTCACCACTTCCCAATCGAAAACCGAAAGTATAATTGCGACTCTGGTCGCTGGTAGCCGTCGCAACGAGGTCGCCCACGCCGGCAGTTCCCAGAAAAGCACTGCTGTCTGCTCCCATGGCCTTGCCAAAATAGATCAT
>JALQTV010000096.1 GCA_023268675.1 Saprospiraceae bacterium
TTCAAAGTGGATAAGAGATCCAATAAAGTGGAGATCAAGAAGGCAGTTGAAGAAATGTACAACGTTTCTGTAGAGGCAGTGAACACTATTATTGTACCGGCAAAGGAAAAATCTAGATCTACCCGTTCTGGTATTCTTAAGGGAAGAAAGCCTTCCTATAAGAAAGCTATCATTACACTTGCACACGGGGAGGAAATCGATTTCTTTGGCGAATTGTAATCAATTGAATCCGTAATGGTGATTTGGTATTGCGGAAATATGAAAAATTAAAATCAGGATGGCAGTCAAGAAGTTCAATCCAGTTACACCAGGCTTGCGTACCAAGATAGGGAATGCTTTTTCAGAGTTAACGACTGATAAGCCGGAAAAGAGCCTGTTGGCACCACTAAAGAAAAGCGGTGGTAGAAACAGCGCGGGTCGCATGACCATGCGACAAATTGGTGGCGGTCACAAGCGTAGATACCGTATAATAGATTTCAAACGAGATAAAGACGGTGTACCGGCAATAGTCAAGACAATTGAGTATGATCCCAACAGATCTGCTTTCATTTGTTTGTTGGAATATACCGATGGCGAAAAACGATATATCCTTGCTCCGGACAAAATTCAAGTAGGTACAGAAGTGCTTTCAGGGGCATCCGCTGGTCCAAATACCGGTAATGCACTGTTCTTGAAGGATATTCCATTGGGTTCCAGCATTCACGCTATTGAAATGCAGCCAGGTCGTGGTGCAGCTTTGGCAAGAAGTGCCGGTACTTATGCTACTTTAATGGGTAAGGAAGATCGCTATGCTGTAATCAAATTGCCTTCAGGTGAGGTAAGACGTGTATTGCTTACTTGTAAAGCAACAATCGGAACAACTTCAAACCCCGATCATGGTCTGCAGGTTTCAGGTAAAGCAGGTAGATCCAGATGGTTGGGAAGACGTCCACGTGTTAGAGGGGTTGCGATGAACCCGGTAGACCACCCCATGGGTGGTGGTGAAGGTAGAGCTTCAGGTGGACACCCACGGTCTCGTACAGGCATTATGGCTAAAGGTCAAAAAACCCGTAGTCCTAAGAAGCATTCTTCTAAACTTATTATTTCTAAAAGGAAGTCATCTAAATAAGGGATAAATGGCTAGATCAATTAAGAAAGGTCCATACGTTTTCCACAAATTGTTGGATAAGGTAGTGAAGGTTCAGGAATCTTCTAAAAAGTCTGTAATCAAAACCTGGTCAAGGTCATCTATGATCATTCCTGACATGGTAGGTCTTACGATAGCAGTACACAATGGTAAAACATTCGTTCCTGTTTACGTTACAGAAAACATGGTAGGTCACAAACTCGGTGAATTCGCACCTACCAGAACTTACAAAGGACACTCAGGTAATAGAAAGTAATTGAGATTATATTAATTGGAAGGAACTTGTTTTACCCTTCCTTCATTAATCATATAAGTAGCAATGGAAGCTGTAGCGAAATTAAAAAACTGCCCCATGTCAGCCAGAAAAATGCGACTGGTGGTAGATAACATCCGTGGAAAGCAAGTTGATGATGCCCTGAATATTCTTCGCTTCACCAAGCGTGAGGCATCTGATTGGCTCGAAAAATTATTGTTGTCTGCAATTGCCAACTGGGAGAATAAATTCGAAGGTGCCGAGAATGCAGACGATTATGATTTGTTCATCAAAACTGCTTTCGTGGACGAAGGTTCCATGTTGAAACGTTTCCGCCCTGCACCTCATGGTCGTGCACACAGGATTCGCAAACGCACGAACCACGTTACACTGGTTGTTGAAAATAGAATTCCACTTTCATCTGAAATGGCAGGTGTCGAAGAGGAAGAATAGTAATTCATACGTTAAATCAATCTAGCAATAGAATAATCTACTATTATGGGTCAAAAGACAAATCCAATAGGCAATCGTTTGGGAATCATCAGAGGCTGGGATTCTAATTGGTTCGGTGGAAAAGATTATGCAGATAAAGTGGTCGAAGATGATAAAATCCGAAACTATCTGGATGCCCGTATCCATAAGGGAGGGATTGCCCGGGTAATCATCGAGCGCACCCTAAAACGCGTTACGGTTACCATCCATACTTCACGCCCAGGTATCATCATCGGTAAGGGTGGCCAGGAGGTGGATCGCATCAGAGAGGAGCTTAAGAAATTGACAGGAAAAGACGTTCAGATCAATATTGTCGAAATCCGCAAGCCAGAACTTGATGCAGCTATTGTGGCAGAGTCTATCGCTAAACAGCTGGAAGCACGTATCAATTACAGAAGAGCCATCAAAATGGCCATTCAATCCACTATTCGTACCGGTGCAGAGGGAATTAAAGTTCGTATCTCAGGTCGTTTGAACGGTGCAGATATGGCTAGATCAGAAGAGTACAAAGAGGGGCGTACCCCACTTCATACTTTCCGTGCTGATATTGATTATTCTTTGAAGGAAGCACAGACTGTTTATGGCAAAATAGGTATCAAAGTGTGGATCTGTAAAGGGGAAGTTCTTGGAAAGCGTGACTTGTCTCCACACGTTGGGGTAGTGAAAAAGGAAAAAGAACAGCAACGTCAAGGCTCAGGCGGACGTCGTCGTGGTGAAGGCGGTGGAAGAAATCAGAGAAGAAGGTAAAATAAACAAATATTTTATATTACCTTTGCCAAGCTTTTTTTGAGGGTAAACGTGCCTTGTTAGGCCAATATATAAAATTCGAATCATGTTACAACCGAAGCGTACTAAGTATAGAAAGCAAATGAAAGGAAACTACCCGGGCCTTGCCTACAAGGGTAGCAAAGTTTCTTTCGGTTCATTTGGATTAAAATCAATGGATGGTGGACGAATCACCAGCCGACAAATAGAATCCGCCCGTATTGCCATGACCCGTTATATGAAAAGGGAGGGTAAAGTATGGATTCTTATTTTCCCCGACAAACCTATCACTAAAAAGCCTCAAGAGGTTAGGATGGGTAAGGGTAAAGGTGCCTTGGATCACTACGTTGCAGTCATCAAACCAGGTCGGATTATGTTCGAACTGGATGGTGTTCCTGCAGATATTGCGAAAGAGGCGCTTAGGCTGGCAGCTCAAAAGCTTCCTGTGAAAACAAAAATCGTGACAAGACCTGATTACGAAGGTTAGTCATCAATTGTAAATTAAGTAATATTTTAGCGCAATGGCTACAAAGAAATATATTGAGTTGCAGGAATATTCTGCTGAAGAACTGGTGAATGAGCTGAATCAAACAATCAACCAGTATCAGAAGGTAAAATTTGATCACGCCATTCGTGGTTTGGACAATCCTTTGGTATTGCGTGAGGTAAGACGCGATATCGCTAGAATTAATATGGAAATTCGCAGGAGAGAGTTGGAAGCTATGACGCCAGAGCAACTATCTGCCCGCACTAAAATTCGCCGCAGAAGAAGCGTGGCGCGTAAATCTAAATAAAGATAGTTTCTATCGCTGAATATCGAGATACAATGGAAGGCAATACAACAACAACCAAAGCAAGAAAAGTCCGAATCGGTGTAGTAGCCAGTAATAAAATGGATAAAACTATATCGGTTTTGGTAGAGCGAAAACTTAGGCACCCCATTTACGGTAAATTCGTGAAAAAGTCCAAGAAGTTTTTTGCGCATGATGAAAACAACGATTGCAATATTGGCGATCTAGTGAAGATTGAAGAATCACGCCCTCTAAGTAAATTGAAAAGATGGCGCTTGATTGAAATTCTTGAGAAGGCGAAATAATTCATTCATTCCAAAGAATGTACATCCGTAAATAATTAATTATGATACAGCAAGAATCAAGGCTAAAAGTCGCTGATAACAGTGGTGCCAAGGAAGTACTTTGTATCAGAGTACTGGGTGGGTCCAAAAGAAGATACGCAAGTATCGGTGATACTATAGTCGTTACTGTGAAAGAAGCATCCCCAGGTGGGATCAAAAAAGGTACTGTTTCTAAAGCAGTTGTTGTTCGTACCAAGAAAGAAATCCGTCGCAGAGATGGATCTTACATTCGGTTCGATGACAATGCAGTGGTGTTGCTAAACACACAGTTAGAACCAAGAGGTACGCGTATCTTCGGCCCTGTTGCCAGGGAACTTCGTGAGAAGGATTTTATGAGAATTGTTTCATTGGCTCCTGAGGTTCTGTAATCAGGTCCTTGAAATTAAATATAGCACAACATGGCTTATAAAAAAGAAACAAATAACCAAGATCGCCACCTCCCTAAGTTGCATGTCAAAAAGGGTGATAAAGTGGTTGTTATCGCCGGTGCCTACAAGGATAAATCAAAAGTACGTGAAGTGCTTGAGGTTATTCCTGCTAAAAACAGGGTAGTGGTTGACGGCGTGGCGATCATGAAGCGACATACAAAACCTACACAGGATAATCCCGGGGGTATCATCGAGTCTCCTGCACCTATCCACGTTTCTAATGTGATGCTTGTTGATCCAAAAACAGGTGCACCTACAAGAATAGGAAGGAAGAAAGATGCCAATGGCAAGAGTGTACGTTATTCTAAAAAATCAGGAGAAATCATTTAGTGATGAACTATATTCCAAGACTTAAGAAAAAATATCAGGAGGAAGTGGTGCCTGCTTTGATGGAAAAATTCCAGTATGGATCTATCATGGAAGTTCCCCGCTTGGAAAAAATCAGCATCAATCAGGGTGTTGGAGATGCGACGCAAGATAAAAAACTGGTTGACAATGCGATAGAGGAGCTTTCTATGATTACAGGCCAGAAAGTAGTTCCTACCAAAGCTAAAAAGTCAGTCTCCAATTTCAAATTGAGAGAGGGCATGACTATCGGTGCGCGCGTTACACTTCGCAACGTTAATATGTACGATTTTCTGGATCGCTTGATTTCTATTGCACTTCCCAGGGTTAGGGACTTCAGAGGTATTAATGACAAGAGCTTCGATGGACGTGGTAATTACTCTTTGGGTGTCAAAGAGCAAATTATTTTCCCGGAGATCGATATCGATAAGATCAATAAGATTACCGGTATGGACATCACTTTCGTAACTACTGCGAAAACTGATGCTGAAGCGCTTGAATTATTGAAATTGTTGGGTCTGCCTTTCAAAGGCCAGGGTCAGCGCAATTAGTTGAACTAAGTAAATCCTTAATACAATGGCACGGAAATCAGTTATCGCGCGGGAAAGAAAAAGAGAAAGGTTGGTTAATAAATATGCAGAGTTGCGCAAACAACTAAAAGAGGAAGGTCGTTGGGATGAATTGGATAAATTGCCAAGAAATTCCAATAAAGTCAGACTTCACAATCGTTGTCGGTTGACCGGTCGCCCAAAGGGTTATATGCGCCAGTTCGGCATCTGCCGGGTCAAGTTCAGAGAAATGGCACTTGACGGAAAGATTCCTGGTGTAACCAAGGCGAGTTGGTAATTTATCATTAATTATGCTTTTGAGCAGTATATCAATTTAAAGCAGGCAAAATGGCGGTTACAGATCCAATTGCAGATTATTTGACGAGAATACGCAATGCCCAGCAAGCAGGCAAACGCGTTGTTGATATCCCAGCTTCGAATTTGAAGAAAAGTATCACTAAGATTCTCTATGATCAAGGCTATATTCTTAAATATAAATTTGATGATGAGGTAGGGAAAGGTACACAAGGTGTAATCAAAATTGCACTTAAGTATGATGCCTCCACTCGTCGTCCTATTATTCGTAAACTAGGTAGAATCTCTACTCCAGGTTTGCGTAAGTTCTCTAAGTCAACAGATATCCCACGTATTATTAATGGTTTGGGTATTTGTATTGTCTCCACCTCAAAAGGAGTCATGACTGATAAGGAAGCACGCGAGCAGAATGTTGGTGGTGAGTTGCTTTGTTATGTTTATTAATCGAAAAATCTTGTTAAAATGTCACGGATAGGAAAAGCACCCATTGAGTTGCCAAAAGGCGTGGAGATTTCAGTGAGCAAGGGTAACTTGGTTTCTGTTAAAGGTCCTAAAGGCACTTTGGAGCAACAGATAGACCAGGATTTGTCAATTCAGATTGAAGATGGTGTATTGACAGTAACTCGTCCTACAGATCAAAAACGACACAAAGCTATTCATGGTTTGTACCGTGCACTGCTTGCCAATATGGTTCAAGGTGTTTCTACTGGATTCACAAAAGAACTCGAGCTGGTAGGGGTTGGTTACAGAGCTTCCAATACAGGAAATCTCCTGGAGTTGATTATCGGTTATTCTCACCCCATCATGTTTGCTGTACCTGCAGAGGTGAAGGTAGAGACGGTTACAGAAAGAGGTCAAGCTCCATTGGTAAGACTGCAGAGCCATGATAAACAGCTTTTAGGACAGGTTGCGGCAAAAATCCGCTCTTTCCGTAAGCCAGAACCATATAAAGGTAAAGGTATCAAATACGTTGATGAGGTTATCAGACGTAAAGCTGGTAAGAGCGCTAAAAAATAATTTGATCATCCAAATCATTAGATCACTTTGCGCCTTGGGTTTGCTTAAATTTATTATGAAGGCTTTCACTAAGGTATAAATTATTCAGGATGAAACTGAAAAGAGAAGAAAAAAGAAGGAGGATCCAGTATCGGATCAGAAAGAAAGTCAGTGGAACTGCAGAAACTCCAAGATTGGCCATATTCAGAAGCAATAAAAATATTTATTGCCAACTGATCAATGATGAGGCAGGTCATACGCTTTGTTCAGCTTCCTCTCGCGAGGAAGGTGCTACTTCCGGGACAAAGGTAGAAACCGCAGCTGCTGTTGGTAAGTTATTGGCTCAACGTGCCCTTGCACTGAATGTTAATGCTGCTGTTTTTGACAGATCGGGATATTTGTACCATGGTAGAGTCAAAGCTTTGGCAGATGGTGCCAGAGAAGGTGGCCTTAAATTTTAATTTCAAAAGATTAGTCTAATGGCAAAAAATAATACTAGCCGGGTTAAGCCTGCTGAAACGGAATTGAAGGAAAAATTGGTTAATCTTAACCGGGTTGCCAAAGTTACCAAAGGTGGACGTACTTTCAGCTTCGCTGCTATAGTAGTAGTGGGTGACGGGAACGGAACAGTTGGTCATGGTCTGGGAAAGGCAAGAGATGTATCAGAGTCTATCGCAAAGGCTGTTGATGATGCCAAAAAGAATCTTGTAAAAGTTCCAATTTATAAAGGTACTATCCCGCATGAGCAAAATGGCAAGTTTGGTGCCGGTAAGGTTCTGATCAAACCAGCTGCTGATGGTACAGGTGTTATCGCAGGTGGTGCTATGCGCGCAGTGTTGGAGATTGCCGGTGTACACAATGTATTGGCTAAATCTATGGGTTCTTCAAACCCACACAATGTTGTTAAAGCCACTATCGATGCTCTTTCTAAATTAAGAGATCCTAAGGATGTTGCGACTCACCGTAATATTTCCATGGAGAAATTGTTCAACGGTTAAAATTACACATGCTATGACCAAGGTTAAGATCAAACAAGTCAAAAGTATAATCGATCGTCCAAAGCGCCAAAAAGATACTATCAAGGCATTGGGATTGAGAAAGATGAACCAGGAGGTTGTACATGTCGCTACACCTCAAATCCTGGGAATGGTTGCGAAGGTTAAACATTTGATCACTGTAGAAGAAGTAAAATAATTCCCTGAGGGAAATAAAAGTTTAGAAAATGGAATTGCATAACTTATCTCCAGCCGCAGGCTCGGTAAAATCGCGGAAAAGAATCGCCAGAGGTGTTGGTTCAGGTAAAGGTGGTACGGCTACTCGCGGTCATAAAGGTGCCAAATCCCGTTCTGGTAACAAATTGAAGCGTGCTTTCGAAGGTGGTCAGATGCCTTTGCAAATGCGTTTGCCTAAAAGAGGTTTCAAGAATCCCAATAGGAAGGTTTATGTACCTATTAATCTCGAAAGGCTACAATATATCGCAGATAAGTACAGCCTTACAACTATTGATCAGGCCGTACTCGTTGACAAAGGAGTAGTTTCAAAAAATGACCTTGTCAAGATTTTGGGTGTGGGTGAGTTGACTTCAGGTCTTACTGTTTCTGCTCACAAATGCTCTGAAACTGCTAAGGAAAAGATTGAAAGTGCAGGTGGAACGATTAACCTTGTTTAAATAATTCTGATGAAAAAGTTGATTACAACGATTCAAAATATCTGGAAAATCACGGAACTGAGAAACAGGTTGCTTTTCACCTTTGGATTGCTGTTTATCTACCGAATGGGTTCTTTCGTGGTGCTTCCCGGGGTGAATCCGGCGGTCCTTGATTCAGCTAATCAAAATACTGGCGCAACGGATCTTCTTGGATTGATTAATATCTTTACAGGTGGGGCATTCAGCAATGCCTCTATTTTTGCTTTAGGTATCATGCCCTATATTACGGCTTCTATCATCATCCAACTTTTGGGCTTTGCAGTTCCTTATTTTCAGCGTTTGCAACAGAAGGAGGGGGAGTCAGGTCGTAAAAAATTAAACCAGATTACCAGATTGCTTACAGTAGCTATTACCCTGGTACAGGGTGGTGGTTATCTTACTTACCTTAACTCACAAAATGCCATAGATCCGTCAGTTCCTGCCGGGCTATTCTTTATCGCAAATACAATTGTTCTTTCTACAGGGACTGTTTTCGCGATGTGGTTGGGTGAGAAGATTACGGATAAGGGCATCGGAAACGGTGTGTCTTTGTTGATCACCATTGGTATCATTGCTACTTTGCCTCAGGCAATTATCTTCGAATTTACAGCTCAATTGGACAACAACGGACTCATCTTGTTTGTCTTCGAATTGGCTATCTTGTTTTTGATTGTGATGGCTACCGTACTTATTGTGCAAGGGGTCAGGAAAATACCTATTCAATTTGCTAAGCGAATGGTTGGTCGTGGAAACGCTACTATGCCGGCTTCAGGTATTAGAGATTATATTCCCCTTAAGGTTAATGCTGCCGGGGTAATGCCAATTATTTTCGCGCAAGCACTTATGTTTCTTCCTGCTACCTTGGTACAGTTCGTTTCTGGCAATGATGGCAGTATTGCTTCTAGTGGTTTGATGCAGCAGCTTTTAAATCCATTCTCATTGACGTCTGCAATGATTTCATTCTTCTTGGTTGTGTTGTTTACCTATGTGTATACAGCCTTGATTGTAAATCCACAGCAGTACGCCGAGTATTTAAAAAGACAAAATGCGTTTATCCCTGGTATAAAGCCGGGAAAACCTACTTCTGATTTCATCGATGCAGTGACCTCCCGCATTACTTTGCCGGGTTCTGTGTTCCTTGGCATCATTGCAATTTTGCCTGCTTTTGGAGTTGCTATGGGTGTGAACCAATCATTGGCATTGTTCTTT
>JALQTV010000097.1 GCA_023268675.1 Saprospiraceae bacterium
AATTTTACCGTCTCAACAAACTCAAACAAAACAAACACCTGCTCGCCGGCAAAGAATACCAACTTCCCATAAAAATCTATACCTACAATGGAAAAAGCATTCGCAGTACTCTGGGAATAGAAGATTGGGACCTGGCTATCAGAATTCAGGAATATAACAACGAAATGTATAAAAAAGGTCTTCGAGCCGATGTATTCACCAATAGCAATATTCTGTGGGTACCCCACCACGAATTGTCTTGTCCCGCACAGGCATTGGAAGTTTCTGATCCGGAGCCTCAATTTATTGAAACACCAACCGGTAATTTTAGGACCTTCTCTATTTTTGGCAGCAAGTATGCCTACACCCCCCTGAAAAGCAGCAAATTAAATGGAAAAGTATTTTACGTAGTCAGCGGTCACGGTGGTCCCGATCCAGGTGCAATGAGTACCCGACAAGGAAAAAAGCTGTGTGAGGATGAATATGCCTATGATGTAGCTTTGAGATTCTGCCGCTTGCTTATCGAAAATGGTGCCACCGCTTACATGGTCACTCGCGATGAAAACGATGGAATAAGAGATCAAAGTTATCTTAGTTGCGATACGGATGAAACCGTCTGGAAAAACCAGGTAATTCCTGAAATGCAAAAAGAGAGACTTACTCAAAGATCGGACATCATCAATACGCTTTCTACTGGTCACTCCCTATCCGGAGACAATGAGCAACTTGCCATCATCATCCACGTAGATTCTCGCTCTAAAAGTCAAAAAACAGATGTATTTTTTTACCATCACCCCGACTCGCCCAACAGCAAAACCATTGCGGACGACATCCTTCATGCTATCCGTGAAAAATACAGAAGATACCAGCCAGGAAAAGACTACCAGGGAACTGTGAAAGCCCGCGATCTTCACATGCTGCGCGAAGTGAAAATACCCGCTGTTTATGTGGAACTTGCTAATATCAGAAACCCCGGCGACCAAATAAGAATTGTAGAGACCCGAAACCGACAACTACTGGCCGAATGGATGTTGGATGCATTTCTTCTAAAGAAAAAATAACGGCTTAAGACAAGTTGCCCGCAACATAAACAGGAATCCCTAAAAAAGCTTTCAAAAATTTTATGTTTCTTGTACGAATCCATTTTAAACAAAAAATCCAACTTATCTTGATTAGGACCTTACTACTCCCCCTACTGTCATTATTGATGATGGGTGATTTAGTTGCTCAAAATGGCAACAGCTCCTCTCTTGATGAACTATCCCTGAAATTTGCAAAAGAATCCTGGGATACCTTCTATGAGTTATTGTCCCTGCCAAACGATGCTCATTTCCCCGATGATATCGAGAAAAACATACAATGGTGTGAAAAAGCATTCCTAAATAGAGGATTTAGTACTCAAAGAATCCCAACCCCAGAATTACCCTTATTGTTCGCAGAAAGAAAACATCCCGGTGCCAACAAAACACTACTGGTTTACCTTCAACTGGACGGACAGCCGGTGCATCCTGCTTCCTGGTTTCAAGATGACCCCTTCCAGCCTGTTTTGAAGGAAAAAGATACCAGTGGACAATGGCAAATTATTCCCTGGTCGAAGCTTGAAACTGAATACAATCCGGATTGGAGGATTTTTGCACGCTCGGCTTCTGACGCGAAGGGACCTGCTCTTGCCTTTTTGAAAGCTCTGGATGTCATGGAACACCTCAACAAGCAACCCAATTTTAATGTTAAAGTGATCATGGATTTCGAAGAAGAACTTGGGTCTCCGAATCTTCCTGCTGCAGTAGAAGCAAACAAGGAGTTACTTGCAGCTGATATGTTGATAATCTGTGACGGCCCCATGCACATCAGTAACCGTCCAACGCTGACCTTCGGAGCAAGAGGCATTGCTACCATTACCCTCAAAGTAATAGGTCCTCGCGTAGCCCAACACAGTGGACACTATGGCAATTATGCCCCCAATCCGGCACACAGGCTTGCCAGACTATTGGCTGATATGAAGGACGATGACGGACTTGTCACCATCCCAGGCTTTTATGACGGAATAAGCTTAGATGATGACACTCGCAAAATACTTGCTATGGTGCCCGATAACGAGGCTTTTATCAAAAAAAATCTTGGAATCGCTACAACCGATAAAGTTGGTGAAAATTACCAGGAGGCATTGCAATACCCTTCTCTAAATATACGTGGACTTTCGTCTGCATGGACAGGAAGTCAGGTTAGAACCATTGTCCCTCAGGATGCGACTGCTGAAATCGATATCCGCCTGGTTCCGGAATCTGATCCAGTAAGGTTGATTAACCTGATCGAAAAATTCATTGCTGAGAGAGGCTATCATATACTTGACAGGGAACCCACAGAAGAAGAGCGCATGCAATTTGGAAAGCTCATCCAGATAAATTCCAATATTTCTTACCTTGCCTTCCGTACGGATTTCAACTCTGAGGTAGGCCTTTGGCTTGACAAAGCTTTGACAAAAGCTCATGGAACTACCCCTGTTAAAATCAGAAACTCAGGTGGCTCAATTCCGATCTCGCCATTCGTACAAACACTTGGCATCCCTGCCGTTACAGTCCCTATTGTCAACCGAGACAACAATCAACACAGCCCAAATGAAAACATCAGATTGGGGAATTACGTTGGTGGAATTAAAACCTATCTGTCCATTTTATTGGAAGTACTTTAAAAATCACCTTTCGGGCCTGTGGTTTTGTCACACAGGCTCGATCATTCGGACGATTTTTTTTGAATCGCAGCTACTAAACGCCCCAACTCTTGCGTCGGCTGTAGGAACCATTGTATGGAAAATGTAAGAACAGGTTTGAAGTGATAACTCTCAAAAACCCGAGTGCGCTCAAACTCCCATTCCATGTCAGTAAAACCTTCCTCAGACCAGAAACCATCCAATAGTATCACAACCCAAGATTCTTCATTTTCTATCATCCGGACAGCCAACGGAAACGAAAACTGTGCTCTACGCAAATCCCTGTGAATGCATTCTTTTGGAAAAAATGCCCCCAATTCGTTGGCTATCCAATCGTACAAAGCCCCTCCTTCAGACGAACCGCTAAGCAACTGTTGTTTAGCAACAAAGGCAGGTTTTGAAAGATTTTTGACAAGCATACCTTGCCCTTCTCCATCACTGATTGACAATGCTTTTAAATATTTCAAATAATGGATAAGGTATTGTAAGCCCCTGTTAGAAGCATTACTTTCAAAAACCTCGGTGGGCTCCAGGATTTGCTCGGGAATCGAGTTCACTGCATAAACATCTGAAAGTGCCCTTCCCGTCAGTAAATGCAAGCTTAGCAGAGCTTCTTCGGAGTTAATAACCTCGAGCCTCGCCGGCAAATCACCTTTAATATTGACTGGTCCAAAGGTAAATGATATCAACAAAACATGTGCATGTATTCCTACCAGATCTGCTGGATGGCACACCAGCAATCCATTGCGCTCCAATTGTCGGATTTTTTCTGCTCCAGGTAATTCAGCCCGCTTTATCCGATCTATGTAAGAAAGGATAAGATTTCTCTGTTCTTTTGTAAGTGCAACAATGACAACTTTGGGTAAGGTTCGACTCGGTGTTTCCTCAATATCATTCAACAATTTTAGCACAACAGCAGCTTCAGCATCATTCGTTTTTTCATTTTCATCATAACGCCCATCTACCTGAAACAATTTTACCTGAAAATGCCGGACTGCATTTTCAGCGATCTGAACTGTGGGATTGGCCAAAACATCCATGCACCCCGGAGGCCAACGATGACAAACAGACAGTTGAAAGCCTCCAGTTATTTCAGGAAATTCTCCAATAGCCCCGGAAGGAAGGCCATCGTAAAAAAGCACTTGTTGCGCTGCCAAATCAGGTAGCAATTGTAACAGCCCTTTATCCATAAAACGGGCATTATCAACAAGCACATAGTCGAACTGATTGGTTAGATCCGGCAATACTTCCATAGCAGCTGCTGGACTAAGCAACAACAATGGGTTTAGCGTAGTAATCAGGTCAAAATTTTCATTAAACCAAGCTGTAGAAAAGGCTGAAATTCCATTAAATGTAGACCTGTTTTGGAGAAAATGACGTTTTTTCCCTTTTGGCAAATCATTCCATTCTTTTCCCCAAATAAACCTGTATTGGTCCGGTAACTGTGCTCTGAGTATCTCTAATAAAGAAACATAGGCAGAAAAATCAGGCAAACTTTCAGGAAAGTCTGCAGAACCTGTTTCGATCAATAGGTGGTAATAAAACCAGCTATTAAAAGTTTTATCCCAATTGCCTGCTTTCGACTTAATCAAAGCCATGATTATTTCCCGGGTAGGCTCTGTCAATTCGAGCCAAAAACGCTGCCACTCAAAAAAGGATTGGAAAGAAGGAAGCTCTGCTTCAATACCTTCCAAAAAATCCATCAATTCTTCAAGAAAAGCCAGCTTCCTTCCTACTGATAACATTATGTTTTCAAAAGAACGCGAGAATAATCCTGAAGCATTGAAATCCTCCAACAGGCTTTCCAATGACGAATCCAATGATTCCAACCTGGAGGCCATATTGAGCTCACTTCGCATCGTTTTTGCACTCAGACGATTGCTTTCATCCTGAGTCAGTACAGCAATGGTATAACGCCAATCAAACAATTCCCGGGAAAACTTGTGCAATTGCGATTCGATTTCCCTTACTTGAGTGGAATACGTTAGCGGTGAAAATCCAAAGAACGCCAAAGGACTTTTTTCAAAGGAGTTTTGCAGTGTCTTCCATGCCTCTAATATCCACTGTCTGCTCTTGATCATACCTGCATAACTGGATTTGAAGATACTTCGCCACTTTAAACCTACTTCTGTACCGCTAAAAAAAAAGTTCACCGTATTGTTGATTCGCACTGTTGAGTGCTATATCCAGTGCAGCAATTTGTTCTCTAAAACCAGTAAAAACCTTTTGATAATACGCAAAAAGTCCATCTTTATAATCATTTAAAAACAATCCGAAATCACTTTTAAGCTGAAAAGTTCTATCCTTAAAATTTAATAATGTTATTTGGACAAAATCCTGTGCCTCTTTTCGCGAACGAAGTAAAAATACCTCTGGTGAAAGTTCAGATAATGAAGATTTGATTTTACCCGTAGCCGAGTAAAGTAATTCTGCTGTTGCAAGTGCCTTTTTTACCTCCAAATAAGAGCTTTCATCAAAAGGAAAGTCTTTTAAAGCCAGTTGGCTTTCCAGCACTTCTTTTCCTGCTTCTCTATTACTTGCAAGATACAATCCGTTGATTACGGGCCATCTGGCCTTCCCCAAAACAGGCTTTCTAACTGAATCAAACTGTTTTTCAAGCAATGTTAACTTTTGGTGAAAAACTAAAAGATCTGTTTTCCACTTTTGCCTGGTTTTGCTTCCTATCGATTCTCCTTTTAATTGTATCCTGTTGTTCAATAGTTGATTGAACAGAGCACCCTCTTCCTCCACGTTTATCAATAGGAACTGCCAATTTTCTGCCTGTTGGGCTACCAATCTTTCTTGTATTTCCTTTAAGCCTGCAACAGCCGGAGCGACAATCAGGCATTTTTTACGCTCAGACAGTGCATGAAGCGCAATTTGGACAAGGGTATGAGTTTTGCCTGTTCCGGGCTCTCCTATGATATTTACCGATCTTTGGCCTTTCATAAAAACTGCCTCCAATATCTGCCGTTGAAAAGGATCGAGAGGCAAAGCATAAACGTTATGACTTGATAACCTATGCATTGGCAAAATTTGATCCTTCTTCGCCATTGCATCTAAGGGTTTGCCCTTGTCGGGAAAAATTAAAGGGAAAGTACCTACAACCGCGATTGAATAAGCACTGATTAAGTTGTTCTTCTTTTCCAGGTGCTCTACATGTGGATAAGGTTCGAGTTTCCCTGGTTGTTCCGGCAAATTCAAGCTCGGCACCAGCTCTTTTAACCCCCTGTACACCTGAATAAGGGCCTCTGACGCCTTGTGTTCACTTCCTACAAACTGTTCCAAAACATGGGCAATTTCCATCCCTAAAACCCTCCTAAAATAAGTCAGTAAAATTGGATTCAATCGAACCGTCCTTTTGCCCAGGGGGCGGATTTCCCAATCTCTAAAACTCTCCGGGTGCCTCTTTAAATCCACTTCCCAAAGAAACATTGGCATTGACAATATAGTGTTGTCCTTATCAGACACAAAAACCAGGGGAAATCCTATTGCTAAAACATTTTTGCCCGTACGGGCTAGATATTGTTTATTCTCATAAAACAAAGGTTCTAAATCTCCTAGTTCGGGAGAACTCCCATTACAGACCAAGGTTGCTCCGGATGTTGCAGACAACCACTGCAGAAGTGCCGCAGTGTAGGAAAGGGCGGGGGCATCAGAAAGACCATACAAATTGACACCTACACGTTGTCCTGACCAGAAATCAGCATAAGCAACTGGATATTCTTTGATAAAAGAAGAATTGATACTTGCTTCGGTATTAGAATCCATTATGACCTTTCAGAATTTTTAATATAAAAATATTTTAACAAGATAAGCGCAGTTTTCATACCAGAAAAATGCAATTAAAAGGCTTTAATCACACAAAAAGACCCATTTTTACCTTAATTTACTATTTGATTATCAGGTCAAAGGTAGTGTTTAACACTTCAAAAAAAAACAGCCGACATGATTAAACAAAAGTACAATGTCCTTTAATATAGCAGTAATTTTGACAGATGCCCAAAAGAAAATATTGTGGGTAAATGATACTTTCTCAATTATCACCGGATATTCATCAGCAGAAGCCATTGGAAGGGTACCCGGAAAAATTTTGCAAGGGCCGGAAAGTGAGTTGGAAGCTATTAAAAGAATGAAGAAAGCCCTGGAGGATCAGGTTCCAATAAAAGATCAAATAACCAATTATAGAAAAAACGGTGAGATTTACCCTTGCCGGCTTGTTATCTATCCTGTATTCAACCCAATAGGAAAACTCACTAACTTTATTGCCTTTGAAGTAGATGGAAATGAAGTTCCTGAAGAAGAGCATATCCCACTGATGCAACTCAACCTCAAATATAAAAACAGCGGATTGAGTCCATTTGAGGGGACGCGAATTTACCACGCCTTGCTAGATCTCGTGAAAAACAAAAAAATATATCTGGATCCTGACCTCTCCCTAAAAATGACTTCAGATATGTTGGCCACCAATACCAAATACCTGTCTCAAACAGTTAATCAACATACCGGCAAGAATTTTCAGCAATTCATTAACCTGCATCGGATAGAAGCTGTCAAAGAAAAAATCAATGACCCTCAATTCAGACATCTAACCCTTTATGGGATTGCTCACCACTGCGGATTCAAAAACAAATCCACCTTCTATAAAGTGTTTAAGGAAGTTACGGGACTGACCCCCAAGGCTTTCATGGAAACGTACCGCTAGTTCTATTCCCTTACTGTCTTTATTCTCAAAATCATACCTTAATTAAAGGCGAGGAATTGAAATTGCAATAAGTTAAGTCGATCTTTATATAAAGAATCTGAAACAGAGCTTTCCTCTACTGTCATCAAATCGGATTAACCTTTTATTTGATTTTCAGATTGAAAAGCCCACAAAAACAAATCGTATGGGTAGTTTCAACGATCTGATGGGTTTGTATCATTGGATAGGCAATGAGCCTGATCAATCCATAAAAGACTTAAAAAGGAACCGATTGCGCAAAGAAGCTGAAAAATCGCTCAAACTACATTCCATTCCTTCAAAATCTTTACCCCGTAATTCAGCTCCCAAAGATATTGGGACCAAGTCTGGCAGCAAGTAGTCATAAATCATTTACGATCCACTATTGCGAATTTCGCCACCTGACACCTTGGTACCTGCTTTGTAGATGTATTCTACAGTTATCTGTCCTTCTTCATTGTAAAACCTGTATGGGCCATCATACTGGCCATTTTTATAGTGGATTTCTTCAAGCAGTTTCCCTGTACGATCATTGTACTTGCGAACTACCCCATCCAACTGGCCATTTTTGTAACTTCGGGTCTCTGTCTCCCTTCCAAATTTGTAAGTTGCCCAAAACCCATCCAAAAGATTGTTTTTATAGCCTGCACGCAACTCAACATGACCACGATCATTGAATCCAAGATAAACACCATTGTAAGTTCCGCCCGCAAAAGACTCAACTGTTTTTGGAAAGCCCTTTTCAGGGAAATAGGTTACCCAAGTACCTTCTTTGGTCCCATTCAGCATAAACCCTTCCTCCACCAAGTTACCCCCTGCATCCCTTCTTGTAAGGTGTTCAAAGGCAGAACCGGCAATTGGCTCCGACTGATAACTTGCGGTATCAACCTGAATCTTGGATGCAGCAGGTTGTTGGTTACAAGAAAGTAGCAAAATACTTAAGGACAAGGTATAGAACAGATAGTTTTTCATAAGTTACATTTTGTTTTGAGGCTGCAAAATTAAACCAAATACCAATCGAGGTCAACCTTATCTACATTTTTTTCCGGCTGCAGGCTCGATTTACTAACTTATTGAAGTCTTCCTGCTCACAATACCCCGGGACACCATGATGATTAAAAGCAACAAAAGGACAATCATAGCAGTACCGGACACCACTCCTGACTCCTGCTGGCCTTTATAAATGCCAAAAAGTGCCCAGATAATTACTCCCGTATATGCCAAGTCCTTATTTTTGGTCAGAAACAAAAAGCCTAATATTCCTGCAATTATTATTAATAGGACAGCCCAATACTCTGGAGTAAGCAAGGGCAAATTCCATTTCATGGCTACCATCCACAGGGTAAGGTTTGCAAGGGTTGCCACACTTATCCAAGCCAAATACACCCGAAATGGCAAATGAAGGAAAACATTGGCAGGTTCTTTAGTAAATTCAGGTAACATCTCGCCATAAATCATATAAATCCTAATTAGACTTAACAAAAGAACCACCATTAGCACAACACTCAGCGAAAAATATCCATAATGGAAGGAAAAAATCCAGGCTCCATTCATAAAACAACTCAACCAAAACCAAGGAAGGGATTTGTCAATGAACTGAAATTGATCCTTCTGCAAACGTGATGAACCCAAAAACAAGAATAGCACAAAACCTATCAATAACAGATAAATCAGGCCCCAAATTGCAAAAGTAAAGCCTGCCGGCACGAAATAATTACCATATCGCCCGGACACCTCGCCTGTAGTCAATCCATTAATAGGCAAGGCATTAGCCAGGTAATTTACATATAAAACTGCAAGCAGGAGCAGTAAACTCAACAATGATTTCCATAAAGGCAAGGTCCCCTTCGTCATAAGCATTTCTTTAAAAATTAATGAAT
>JALQTV010000098.1 GCA_023268675.1 Saprospiraceae bacterium
GATGGTCTGGCAGCTCACGCCCTGTTGTTTTATTCTTTTGCAGATCTGCAAATGCTGCGGGACATCATCGAACAAAACGAATCTAATCAGAGCAATTTACAACTGGCAAAGCTGGAACGCATCCAGCAATATGCCGAATCACTGGTTTGCCGGCGCAGAGTACTACTCAATTATTTTGGCGAAGCCAGACACAGCAATTGCATGGCCTGTGACATTTGCAAAAATCCACCTTCTTCCATAGACGGAACCATCATAGCCCAAAAAGCCCTGTCAGCCCTGTACCGCACAGGGGGCAAAGAAAGCATCAATATGCTGATCAATGTATTGAGGGGATCCCGGAAAAATGACTTGCTCGACAAAAATTACCACCAATTAAAGAGTTACGGATGCGGAGCAGAACATGGTTACGAAGCCTGGCAGTTTTACCTCATCCAACTGCGCAATCTGGGATACCTGGACAGTCCCCCCGATCAGAAAAATGTGGTGGAGATCAATGCGTCCAGTAAAAAAGTCCTTTTTGAAGGCGAAAAAGTGGAAATTGTCAAATTCAGCGGCTATCTCAAGCAAAAAGAGGTCCAGCAACAAGCAAATGCCTCCGTTTCCAAAACCCGCCGGCTGCTCATGGAACTGTCAGAGATCCTCAGAGAACTCAGAAGATCTCTTGCCAATAAAGAGGGCATCCCTCCTTACAAACTTTTCAGCGATGCTACCCTGCAATCACTCACCGACAATTTGCCTGTTACGAGGTGGGAACTACAGCAAATTCCGGGTTTGAGCGAAGAAAAAATCAAGCGCTTTGGAAATTTTTTGACTCAGGCAATCCAAAATTTTGTCACCCGGCACGACGTATTGGCACGAAAAGTGAGTAAGTCGCTTACGCTGTCTCTGTTGGAGAAAGGTTTGTCCTTGAAGGAAGTGGCGCTCAGCCGTCAACTCACAGACATTACCCTTCAAAATCATTTTGTAGACCTTTATCTGGCTGGAGCTCCCGTCAATATTTCGGACTACCTGCCACTCGATGCGGAGGTAGTCATACGCGAGATGTTTTACAAAAAAGGGCAACAGGCAGGACTAAAGGATTTGTATGAAAGTCTGGATGAAAAATACGATTACTTCCTGATAAAGCTTACGCAGGCCAAAATGGAACGCGAGCGGATGCGGATCTAAGCTATGGAACCAAATTGGGGTAATCCGTAATGATGCCATCAACTCCCATTTTGATCAAAGCCTGCATGCGTTCCTGTTCATTGACCGTCCAGGGAACGATACGCATTCCCAAAGCATGGACTTCTTCTACCAGCGCTGTACTTACTTTGGCATGATGCGGAGAAAGAATCTCGGGAATAAATCCAAGCAGCTCCATTTTTTCCGTCAGGGAGCCTTCCACCGATTCAAGCAGATAGGCCAGCCTGATATCCGGTGCCAGACGCCTTACTGCCTGCAAAGCACGCGGATCAAAAGACTGAATGGTACTTTGTTCTGAAATTTGCAGTTGGCGAAGTTCTCTTACCAAGAGCCCGGCAAAAACTACCGGGTCAGGAGTAAAAACACCATCCCAGTCGGGGCGACTCTTGATTTCTATATTGAACTCCGGGAAGCCGATCCCTGTGCTGTCGCAATAGTTTCTCACAGCACTCACAACATCGCGCAACAGAGGTTTGAATACTGCAACTTTTGCCTGTTGGGGAAAATCTTCATTGCCCGAAGAACCGCAATCACAGCTTCGAACCTTACTGTAAGGAAGTCGGTAGATGTTCCAGTCCGTCCTTTCATTGCTTGCTGTCAGAGGCGGCAAGGGCATGGTACTTCGACAAATTTTATGCGACATCCACGGCTCGTGCGAAGCCACCAACTGACTGTCTGCTGAAACCACAACATCCAATTCAAGCGTGCGAACCGGATACTCCAATGCCTTCAAGAATGCAGGAATGCTGTTTTCAGGCATCAGTCCGCGGGCTCCCCGGTGCCCCTGCCAATCAAATGAAGAAGGGCTTTGGGAACAACCGGTACAGAGGAGTAGGGCAAGCATTTCTAAAAAAACAATGGCTTGTACACGCATAAGTGAAAATATTTTAGCGTACTGGTGTATTTTCATGGCAAAGTGATTCTCTTTTAAAAAAGTTAAGCCTTGAAGATCATGAAAAGTCTCAAACAAAGTGTGGAGCGCTACCACGAAACACTACAAAATACGACGAAGTACCGGGAAGCCTGGAACAGCCATCTTAAAATATTTGTTAAGAAAACCCTTGAGCAGATTACCCGGGAGACTGGATTGAAAGCGAGTGTGGAAGTGAAATCCGAGCTGGAAAATCTGGAAGGAATCTTGCTTTCCATGGGACAGGAAGACAGCCAGATCTACGAAAGGTTGGAAAATGGCATGAAAAGGAGTTTTGTCAAAGACATGGGCGCCCTTTTGTTCCAGCAATTGTTCAATGGCAAGATTATCGTAATGGTTCATTATCCGTTGATTGACAGTTATGGCGAACCCAATCCTCCAAAAACGTTGGGTATTTTCAGACCGGAAGAACTCACAGAAGCAGCCTTGATAAGGAATATGGAGGAGTTTATCGATGAATTGACCGAGTGGGAGGACCTCGACGATGCAGAAACAAGCAACAGAATAGGATTTACCTGGAACATGAATCCCCCTGAGCAGGCTTAAAAAATTGTGGGTTCGGAAACTTGCTCCGAACCCACAACTGACGAATATCAATTATTCATCAGATAGTCTATCGTAAGGTTGCTTAAGGTCCTTACCCCTAATTTCAAGCCGGATTCGTCGATATAGAAATCCGGTGTATGGTGTGGCGCAAAGGTGGCACTTCCTGCAGGCTTTCCGCCAAGGAAATAGAAAAATCCGGGCACCTCATTAGCGAAGAAAGAAAAATCTTCCGCACCGGTAGTTGCACGCCCCAGGATCACATTGTCTTCTCCTGCTGTATTGTACAAAGTAGGAACCACATCCGCTGTCAATTCCAGGTCATTGTAAGTAATCATTGTTCCCGGGCTGATTTCAACTACTGCAGTAGCCCCTGAAGCCTCTGCAATATTGGTTGCCATTCGCTCAATGGCAGCAAAAATCTGAGTTTGCATATCCTTGTCCAGCGTACGAATGGTCCCTACCATCTCTACTTCTTCCGGGATGATGTTGTTGCGCACTCCTCCTGTGATTTTACCCACACTGATTACTGCTGCTTCTTTGGTAAGTTCCATCTGGCGGCTGACGATGGTTTGCAGGCCAAGAATAATTTGTGCAGATACAGTCACCGGGTCAACGCCTGACCAGGGCTGCGAACCGTGAGTTTGCTTGCCTTTTACATTGATGGTAAAGCGGTTGGCAGCAGCCATCAGGCCGGCAGGTTTGTACATGATCTTACCTGCATCCAGATAGGACCCGATGTGTTGTCCGAAGATGACATCTACATCGTATTTTTTCAGTACTCCTTCTTTTACCATCAGCTGCGCACCACCTTCTTCGCCCGGAGGAGCCCCCTCTTCAGCAGGCTGAAAAATGAAGACAATGCGTCCTTTCAGGTTGTCTTTCATGCCGGTCAATATCTTGGCAGCTCCCATCAGCATAGCGGTATGTGTATCGTGTCCGCAGGCATGCATCACGCCCGTTTCTCTTCCCAGGTAGGTGGTAGTCACTTTCGAAGCAAAAGGCACCTCTACCCTTTCTGTCACGGGCAGGGCATCGATGTCTGCGCGAAGGGCAACCGTAGGACCGGGCTTACCGGTTTCCAGCAAACCTACTACCCCTGTTTTGGCTACACCGGTTTCAACTTTGAGTCCCAATTCAGTAAGGTACTGTGCAATTTTTTCGGAAGTTTTGAATTCCCGGTTACTCAGTTCCGGAAATTCGTGAAAATCTCTCCGCCATTCGACCACCTGGTCGTTGACTGCATCGGCACCCTCATCGACCATGCGGTGTAGGTCGGTTTGGGCAATGCCCCAGAAAGACAGGCTGCAAAGCGCCAGTGTTTGGACTAATTTCATCGTGTTTTAGATTTCAGGTAAGTTAATTTATCGTTTCAATTCAGCATAATAACTATAAAAATAAGGGATGGTCTCTATCCCTTTATAGAAATTAAAGACCCCGTAGTGCTCATTGGGAGAGTGGATGGCGTCAGAGTCCAGTCCGAATCCCATCAACACAGATTTCACCCCCAGTACTTCCTCAAAAAGAGCTACAATAGGAATACTTCCTCCCTCTCTCTTCGGAATGGGCGCCTTGCCGAAAGTTTTTTCCATTGCCTTATGAGCTGCCATGTATTCGGGGGTATCGATTGGGGTCACAGCAGGTTCACCACCGTGATGTGCCATAACTTTTACCTTTACCCCTGCAGGAGCTATTGCCTTGAAATGTTCGGTAAACAAAGCTGTAATTTTATCGGATTGCTGGTTGGGTACCAGTCGCATGCTGATTTTGGCACTTGCCTTAGAAGGCAAAACCGTTTTTGCCCCTTCGCCGGTATACCCCCCCCAAATGCCATTGACATCCAGTGTAGGTCGGATGGAAACTCTTTCCAGGGTAGTATAGCCTTCTTCTCCATAAACAGCCCTGATATCCAGTGCTTTTTTGTATTCGTCAGCGTTGAAAGGCGCTTTGTTCAGTGCTTCCCGCTCTGCATTGCTCAACTCTTCTACGTCGTCGTAAAAACCGGGAATGGTAATCCGTTTGTGTTCATCCTGAAGAGAAGCGATCATTTTACAAAGGATATTAATCGGGTTGGCAACAGCACCTCCATAAACCCCTGAATGCAGATCGCGATTAGGCCCTGTCACTTCCACTTCCATGTAGCTCAATCCGCGCAAACCGGTAGTCAGCGAAGGTGTATCATTGGCGATGATGGAAGTATCTGAAATCAGGATGACATCACAGGCAAGTTTTTCGCGGTTAGCGGCACAAAAGTCTCCCAAATGATCAGAGCCGACTTCTTCCTCTCCTTCTATCATAAATTTGATGTTACAGGCAAGTGAACCGGAAGCCTGCATCGCTTCAAATGCCTTGATGTGCATGAATACCTGGCCTTTGTCATCACAGGAGCCTCTGGCAAAAATGGCTCCATCAGGATGCAGCGGAGTGGATTTGATCACCGGATCAAATGGGCCGGATTCCCAAAGGTCCAGCGGATCCGGCGGTTGTACATCATAGTGGCCATACACCAGCACCGTAGGCAGTGCCGGATCAAGAATTTTCTCAGCATACACAATCGGGTGACCGGGCGTAGCAATGACCTCTACCCCATCTGCCCCTGCTTTTTCAAGGTAAGCAGCTACCTGTTCGGCCGTTTGCCTGACCTCTTCCCGGTAATTGGGATCTGCACTGATCGAAGGCAGGCGCAACAACCCTAAGAGTTCTTCCAGGAACCTGTCTTTGTTATCAGCTATATAAGTCTGTACACTTTGCATAAGGCGTTACTTTGTTTGGGTTTAAATTAAACAAAAGAAATCAAAAGGAACAACTTAACTCAATCGTAGTGCAGTTGAAGCAATTCCGTCAGTCTGGCTTCCTCAATCTTCCGGTGCAGTACGCCCTCGTAAGCGAAGGAAATATTGCCGGTCTCTTCAGAGACAATGAAGGCTGCTACCTTTGCTCTTTCCGTGATGCCTACTGCTGCCCGGTGGCGCAAGCCCGCACTCTTGGGAATTTCCGTACTCTCCGAAACAGGCAACACGCAGCTGGCCATCTGAATCCTGTTTTTGGCAATCAACATAGCTCCATCGTGCAGGGGACTTTCCTTATTAAAAATACTCTCGATGAGGGGTTCGCTTATCTGAGCGTCCAGGTTGACACCGGAACTGATCACTCCTTCCAGGCTCATATCGTGGGTAAATATCATCAGAGCCCCTGTCTTTTTACGCGCCATGCGCAAAAGTGCCGATTTGATAGCCAATAATTGATTGTCTCTTTCTGCCGTTTTTCCGACATTCCGGTCCAGCAAGCGCCCGACAAAATTAGAGCGCTGACGGAGCGTGGTGTTGCCCAGGACCAACAAAAACCTACGGACTTCGGGCTGAAAAATGATGATTAAAATGATCACTCCTACGCTTACAAACTGATCGAGCACCGCAGCCAAAAGACTCATATTCAGCTCATTGACCAGCCACCAGATCATATACAACATCACTACACCGATGATGATGTTAATCGCAAAGTTGCCCTTTAGAAGTTTGTACAACTGGTAGAGCAAATAGGTCACAATCAGAATGTCTATTACATCCCAGAAACTGACAGGAAGGAAACCAATATTAAACAAGAAAATTCCCATTAAATGAGGCAGCTTGATACGCAAGCAAGATAATAGGATTAGCAGCTATCTCAAAATTATACTTTTGGCTATGAAAAGCGATCGTATTTTTTCATGCCTTTTGTTCCATCAGGACGGATGTCCTTTCAGAAGGATATTCTCTTGACAAGCCCTGGAGAAATAGCGTGTTTTTAATACATATATATTATTTTTACAACTTTATCGATACGCAAAATTCAAGTTTATGCAAAATCTGAGTCCGCTTCCTTTGTTGCTGTTGTTGGGTATTTTCCTTTCCGGCCCCGAGGCCCTGGCTCAGGTGCTCCGGGAAAATGAAAAGGGAGAAAAGATCATCGTTTATCCCGATGGCAGCTGGCAATATTACCTGGATTTTGGCAATCCAGACAAAATATTCAGGCCGGATGGCAGCAGCGATACCACCCAGGGCGGTTTTCCCACCCTTGAAGCAGATGTTCGCCCGCTCAATGAGCCCATCATGGTAACAGAAGAAGAACTGCGCAAGATAGCCGTCCGACGTTCTCAGATTACCCGGGATGCGGTGACCATAGCCAGCCTGAGGGCTGAAGAAGCTGAAAGACACCTCCAAATGCTGCAAAAGGAGTTCGAAAAGCTTAAAAACCAGGTTTCAGATGCCCGAATTCTGGACCAGGAAGAAAAAAAAATAAAGTCTGCACAGACTCTATTGGAGGAAACCCAAAAGGAAGTTACCCTGGCCATGGTCGAAGCCGAAAAAGCCGAAGGACTAATCAAAAAAGGAACTTATGTAGAAGCCTTTACCCGCCAGCGTAGTCCTGGTGACCCTTCCAGTACCTATGAATATGCAAGCCTTGACAATTCTCTGGCGAAAATGATCACTCCAGAGGAACGATCCTTTGTCATTGACCCCAAATTCAAAACAGACCCTTCCATGCCCGCCAAACCTTGTCAGGTAGCCTATGAAGGAACTGACGAACTCAACGGAAAATGGCGAAAAGACCTGCAAAAACAAACGCTTTTTACTTACACCGATGAACGATTGCGCTTGTACCTCCGCGACAAAGAATACCTCAAATGTGAGGCTTTTCTAACAGCCCTCGAAGGAGGATATACCTTCCTATCCCTGGAATTTAGTTTTGCTTATCCCAATGCAAGAGAGGCTTATGGCTTTATTGAAAAGGGCAGCAACCTGACCATAAAACTGCTCAATGGAGAATACATCAATTTCCGCTCAGGACAAATGGATCAGGGTTCTTATGACACAGAAACCGAAGTGCTTACCTATAAAGTACACTATCCCATAGACCGGAGCCAACTCATTTTCCTGAAAAAATACGAATTGGATAGCATCATCGTTGATTGGAGCAGCGGATATGAAGAGTATCCGGTGTACAATCTCGATTTTTTCATCAGCCAAATGGATTGTTTGTTCTAAAATATACCTCATGTCCACGAAAGAAGACGAACTAAAAGCTGTACAAATGCTGGGGTTAAAACTCCCCACAGACCCACGTTGGGTAAATATGGCGGAAATGGATCTGGAAGAAATTCTTACCGACCATGCTTATTGCGAACAAAAAGCTGCCACAGCCTGCATCTCCATCATACAGGCTTATCCTGATAAAACAGAAATGATACACAAACTCGCACCCATCGTCACCGAAGAATGGGGGCATTTCCGCATGGTAATGACAGAAATGTCAAAAAGGGGGCTAAAACTGGGCAGGCAAAGAAAAGACGAATACGTCAATGAGTTGATGAAGTTCCAGAAAAAAGACGGCAGTCGGGAAGACCGACTCCTGGACAAATTGCTCGTTTGCGGATTGATTGAAGCGAGAAGCTGCGAACGGTTCAGGTTGCTTTCTATCAACATCAGCGACGATAAACTCAAAGATTTTTACCACAAATTCATGGTTTCAGAAGCAGGGCACTACGTCCTTTTCCTCGATCTGGCCAGACATTATTTTGGAGAGGAAAAGGTCAACAAAAGATGGGAAGCCTTCCTGGAAAAGGAAGCAGAAATCATGGAAAACCTAACCTTGCGGGGAGATCGCATGCACTAACCTGCAAGGTGCTCCACTACCCAGGCTCCCAATGCTTTCCTGTCCACCTGATGCCTCCCGGGGAAACTGTGTACTCGTGCCTCCAGGGCATTGTCACGAAGCATTCGCTCCATACGAGACAATGCCTCGGAGCTAATGAATTCGTCTTGTTCTCCATACAACAGATGGATAGCACCCTGCTCCAGATAAGTAAGCCCGGATCGGTAATCCAGGTCTTCAGGCAAGGATCCCGCATAGAGCAACAAATAGTCAAAGACAGGAAAGTCCTGCAACATCCAACGCAACTGGGTAGCCACTCCCTGTGAAAATCCAAATAAAACAATGCGCGCATCCGGACAGAGCCCGGTGTATTTTTTGTAGAGCTGACTTAAAAAAGCTGCGTAATCCCGGATTTCATCCAACCTGTTTTCCCGGGTCATCCATGAAGCTACCGGATCGCCACTGAATCCCTGCCAATAAAATTTCGACAATCCTTCCGGAGCCAGCACAAGGTGTTTGTTTGTATCCAAAAAATCAAACTTGCGGATAAATTTTCGCGCCAGCTGACCGTAGCCGTGGCAAGCTATCCACAAGTATTGTACGTGCCCCCCGGCTTCTCCGAGCGTATAATAATGAGCCGTCCTTTCCACTAACAAACTATGACCACGCGGTTCAGTCATTCTTAGTCTTTTTCTTTTTGCCAAACAGGTCTTTTTCCTTGTCTTCCAGCACCGGGAAAGGCCGGGGGGCTTCTTCCGATACTTCATCGAATACCCTGGACTGGTAGTACCAATAGCCATCGGGAGCCTGTTTGTATGCCTCATAACTCCCGTCTGAAACCATCACCGGGCCTGCATTTCCCGGGCCTTGCATTTCGATCAAATGGTCAAAAACGAGCAATTCCAGCATTTCGTCATAATTGAGGCGCACAGATGCCTCCGCATAATATTCCAGCATCAGCCTGTTTTTCATGG
>JALQTV010000099.1 GCA_023268675.1 Saprospiraceae bacterium
ATTCGTTGATGTTGACCAGGCGCAGTACTCTTTTGACCAGTGCTTCCTCAAATCCCATCTGGATGAGAGCCTGGGGACTCTTTCGGTTTTCGATGTACTGAAAAAGGATGGCATCGAGTATGTCGTAATCCGGCAGGCTGTCGCTGTCCTTTTGATCGGGACGCAGTTCTGCCGAAGGAGCTTTGGTAAGGGTATTTTCAGGGATGATTTCGCCATTTCGGTTGATCCAGCGGGATAGTTCATAGACTTCTGTTTTGTAGAGATCGCCGATTACGCTCAGTCCGCCGCACATGTCTCCGTAGAGGGTACCGTATCCCACTGCCATCTCACTTTTGTTGGAGGTGTTGAGGAGGATTTCCCCAAATTTATTGGAAAAGCCCATGACGAGTATTCCTCGTATCCTGGCTTGAATGTTTTCTTCAGCTATGTTAAACGGCAGGCCTTCGAATGCAGGAGCCAGTGCACTTTCAAAACTCCGGTAGATGGATTCTATGGGGATGATTTCGTGTTTGATTCCGAGGTTTTGTGCCAGCTGTACGGCATCACTGACGGAGTGTTCAGATGAAAATTGGGAGGGCATCAGCACTCCTCGCACATTTTCCGATCCCAGGGCTTCTGCCGCGAGGGCAGCCGTGAGAGCGGAGTCTATGCCTCCGGACAGTCCGATGACTGCTTTTTGGAAACCCAGTTTGCCAAAATAATCCCTCAGTCCCAGGATCAGGGCATCGTGGATGAGTTCCATCTTGGAAGGAGAAGCGTCGTCCATTTGCCGGGAGGCGGCCATGACCTCGTCCAGCTCGTAAATCCTGACTGCTTCTTCGAAATAAGGAAGGCGGTCAAACAACTGTCCGTTGGCGCACATGACCATGGAGCCTCCGTCGAAAATCAATTCGGTTTGGGCGCCGCAGTGGTTGACATAAAACATGGGGATGCCATAGCGATCTACATTGGACCTTACGACGTGGGTACGGCTTACCGGGTTGTTGTAATTAAATGGGGAGGCCGAGATATTGATCATGAAATCCGGCTTTTCCAGAATCAGGTGATCCATGGGACAAGTGGTGTAAAGTGGATTTTCATTGCCGATGTTCCAGATGTCTTCGCAGACAGTCAGTGCGATTTTTTTGCCCAAAATTTCCACGGGTTCGAATTCAGTAGCCGGCTCAAAGTAGCGGTATTCGTCAAAAACGTCGTAATTGGGGAGCAATGCTTTGTGTCGGATGGCAGCTATTTTTTTGTCCGCCAGGACGTAGGCAGAATTGTACAAATCCTTGCCTTCAGGAACGGGGTTGGGGGTAGGAGAACCTGCAATGATGACGATGCCGTCGGCTGCTTGTGCCAGTTTTTGTATGGCTTCATCCGCAAGGCGGATAAAATCTTCAAATTCCAGGAAGTCCCGGGGAGGATAGCCGCAGGTTGCCAATTCTGCAAAACAAATCAGGTCAGCACCACCTTCTTTTGCCTGTTGTACCGCAACAAGCATTTTTTGCAGGTTGCCCTCAAAATTTCCAATATGATAATTGAGTTGAGCCAAAGCTATTTTCATCTTCCCGGAATTTTTTTGCGTAAGCAATCCTTTTGAAACGAGCCACAAAAATAATTGTTTATCAAAGATCAGAAGATAATAATGCAGGAGGAATAGGTAAATAGCCTTCCCACAATGGTAGGTTTTTTTGTATTTTTGAATTCTATTCTCGTCACACTAATCCGCTCAGATGAGTCAATACGTTGTATCCGCACGCAAGTACAGGCCAATTCGCTTTTCTGATGTCGTTGGGCAGGAACATGTTTCCAATACCCTCAAAAACGCCATTCAAACCGGGCACCTGGCACACGCTTTTCTGTTTTGCGGGCCCCGTGGAGTCGGCAAAACTACCTGTGCGCGGATTTTGGCCAAAGTACTCAACTGCCAGCAACCGACTGCGGATCTGGATCCCTGCGATACCTGTGATTCCTGCAAAGCTTTCAACGAGCAGGCTTCTTTCAATATTGTAGAATTGGATGCGGCCTCCAACAACAGTGTGGAGCATATCCGGGCACTCATCGAACAGGTGCGTTTTCAGCCCCAACAGGGGAAATATAAGATTTTCATCATAGACGAGGTGCACATGCTGTCTCAGCAGGCTTTCAATGCTTTTCTGAAAACCTTGGAAGAGCCGCCTCCTTACGCCATTTTTATTCTGGCGACAACCGAAAAGCACAAGATCATCCCCACCATTCTGTCGCGGTGTCAGATTTTTGATTTCAAAAGGATACAGGTTCCGGAGATAGCTGCTCATTTGCAATTTATCTGTGAGGAGGAAAACATCACTGCAGAACCGGATGCCCTGCACATCATTGCGCAAAAAGCCGACGGCGCCCTTCGCGATGCATTGTCTATTTTTGACCGCATGGTCTCCTTTTCAGGCGATAAAATTACCTATTCCGATGTAATCGAAAACCTGAATATCCTGGACTACGATTACTTTTTCAAGGTAGTGGATGCTCTGCTTACAGAAAATGCTTCGGAGGTTCTGTTAATTTTGGATGATGTCTTGAAAAAAGGCTTTGACAGTGACCTTTTCATCAATGGTTTGGCTGAACACCTTCGCAACCTATTGGTTTGCCAGGATCCGGAGACCCTGCAGCTGCTTGAAGTGGGAGATGCATTGCGCCAACGCTACACCGAACAAGCTTTTCTCAGCAGCCCCGCGTTTTTGGTGACGGCCCTTCAGCTGGCAAATGAATGTGACATCCACTACAAGACGGCGCGAAACAAGCGACTTCATGTGGAGATGGCACTCATAAAAATGGCCTACATACAGAGAGCTGCCCGGGTAAGTCCGCTGGCAGAAGAAAAAAAAAAGCCTGAACCACAACCCCCGGGATTAGAAGAAGAGCCTGCTAAATCAAAACCAGTGCAAGTGCCGGTAGCTGAAGTTAAACAGCCGCCACCTCCGCCACCTTCCAAACCTGCGACTCCCAAAGTGCTAAAGTCCAATGACTTGATTAACAGCATGTTGTTGGAGGTAAATACAGAAGAAGACAGCCTGACTGACAATAAGGCCATCGGCTTGCCTGAAATAGAAGAGGGCTGGCAGGATTTTGCCGCAAAATGTGCCAAGGAGACGGTTCGACGAGTTATGGAAGATACCCAATTGGACTTTGCTTATCCTGAAGTGATTGCCACGGTCAATACCAATATTGCAGAGAATACCTTGCGCCAGGAATTAGCCATCATGGATTTTTTGCGCGGCAAGCTGCAAAACAAGGAGCTACTCCTACGGATACAGGTAGAAAAACGACCTGAAGATCAGGCACCTGTTGTTGCCAGACCTTTGACTGACAAAGAAATATTCCTGAAGATGGCGGAAGCCAACCCTGCCTTGCTAGACTTGCAAAAGAGACTGGATCTTAGACCCGATAATTCCTGATCGCAATAATTATGTCTGCAACAACTTCCCCTAACCCAGGAGATTCCTCCGCTTATGCAGCGATTTTACAGCAGCTCAATGACGGGCAAAAGGAAGCAGTAGATCAAATCGAAGGACCTGTATTGGTCATTGCAGGACCGGGTACTGGGAAAACGCATATTCTGGCTGCCCGCATTGCGCGCATCCTGGAAATTACCGATGCCTACCCTTCCAATATTCTTTGCCTTACTTTTACCGATGCCGGAGTTCTGGCGATGCGGCAGCGCCTGTTGCGTATCATTGGCCCGGATGCACACAAGGTTCACATTTTTACTTTCCATGCTTTTTGCAACAAGGTGATCCGGGAAAACCTGGATATCTTCGGGCAACAGGACCTGGAGCGTTGCTCGGCAATCGAGCAATCGGAAATCATCCGGCAATTATTGCTGGAATTGCCTTGGGAAAGTCCCCTCAAAAAGGGAATGTACGATCCGTTTTTTTACGAGAGGCACCTCAGCCAGTTGTTTCGCTGGATGAAAATGGAAAATTGGACTGCGGCTCATATAGCTGCTGCTGTGGAAGGGTATCTTTCGTCCCTTCCGGGAAAACCTGATTTTGTTTACCAGGTCAATCGTGGAAACATCAAAAAAGGCAGTCCCAAGACTGCAAAAATAGCAGAGGTAGCCCGCCGTATGGAAAAATTACAGGCAGCTGCTGACTGCTTTGAAAGATACCAAAAGCTATTGCTGGAACACAAGCGCTACGATTACGAGGACATGATTCTCTGGGTACTGCGTGCTTTCAGGCAACATCCCTGGCTCCTGCAGCGCTACCAGGAGCAATACTTGTACTTGCTGGCCGACGAATACCAGGACACCAATAGTGCTCAGAACGAACTTCTGACGCAATTGATCAGCTACTGGGATCAACCCAATGTATTTATTGTAGGTGATGATGATCAGTCGATCTTTGAATTTCAGGGTGCCCGCCTGCAGCACTTTGCAGAATTTTTTCTTCGCTACCAGCCCTGGGTAAAGCTTGTCCAGTTGACAGAAAACTACCGTTCTTCCCAGCATATCCTCGATGCGGCGGGAGCATTGATTCGCCAAAATGAAAACCGGCTGGTCAACCAGTTGGGAGCTGCTACGATACAGAAACAATTGCTCGCTCGGCATTCAAGTTATGCTACTTGTCCGGATTTGCCCCGTATTTTTAGGTTTCCCAACCGCTTTCAGGAGACAGTCTGGATCATGGAAGCCATCAGGCAGTTGTTGGCCGAAGGAGTGCCGGGAAGTGAGATTGCCGTATTGTTTGCGCGTCACAAGCAATCGGAAGTACTGATTCGCCTGTTTGACAATGCGGGGATTGCCTATTTTGCCAAAAGGCCGGTAAACATTCTGAAGGAAATGCTTTTCCGGCAAATTCGCCAATTGCTGCATTACTTTCAGTTGGAATGGAAGCAGCCCGGCATGGGAGCTCCTCTGCTCTATGAAATTCTGCACCATGAGTACTGGGGGATCAGCCGGAAAGACATCATGGCTTTAGCCCTTGCTATCAGGGAAAAAGACGGCGCTGACTGGCAGTCCTTGTTTGATCCCGGATTCTTGGAAGAAACGCCGGCAGCTAACTCCGGATCGATTTTGCAGTGTTTGGAACTACTTTCCGGCCATACCCTTGCGCTTGCCAATCAGTCCCTGCTTCACTGGTTTTCTTCTCTCCTCAGCCGCAGTGGTTTGCTGGCCCGGCAATTGAAGCAACCCGACAAAATGCAATCGGTTCAATTGATCAAAACCCTGGCAGATTTTATACAGGAGCAATTGCGGTTGGAGCCTTCGATGGATTTGGAACAGCTGCTGCAGTTGTTTGACAAGATGGAAGAAAGTGGCATTGCGCTGGAACTGGTCAAGATCATGGACGAGGGGGAAGGAGTGCGGCTTCTTACGGCTCACAGCGCCAAGGGGTTGGAATTTGATCATGTTTTTGTAATGGACTGCACCCGAGATTATTGGGAAACAGAAGGAAAAAGCGGTCAGTTTCAGTTCAATTTGCCCGATACGTTGACACTGTCAGGTCAGGATGACGCATTGGAAGCCAGGCGCAGGCTGTTTTATGTGGCTTGTACCCGTGCGGGAAAATCACTGACGCTTACTTTCAGTCAGGCAGACGAGCAAGGAAAGGGCTTGCAGCCCAGTACTTTTGTCGATGAGATAGCAGGTCTTCCGGAACTGGAAATTCAGGACAGAGAAATATCGGAGCAGTTGGCACTTGAAGCCGGGATATTGGAGCTTGCGGAACCCAAAATCCTATTTCCCCCGGACAACTTCCTGGAGCGGCGTCTGGAAGCATTTGCCTTAAGTCCTTCCTCATTGCAGCAATATTTGGAATGTCCCCTTGGATTTTATTATCTGTACATGTTGGGTATTCCGGTGGTACCCGGAGAAAGTGGTGTGTTTGGGGCTGTTTGTCACGAAGTGTTGCAAAAAGTCTTTGAGCGCATGAAGCGCAGCAAGGACAAGACATTTCCCGACACTGAGGGAATCAATGAGCTGTTTCATGCTGCCATGGAACGCCATCGTGCCTCTTTTTCTGCCGAAGGCTGGCAGCAATACCTCGACAAGGGCAAAGCCTTTTTGCCTGCCTATATCACGGAAAAAAGTCCGAATTGGAACAAAGAAGTAGTATTGGAGCGGGTCATACATACCGCCAGTCGCAGAGGGGTGCCTATTAGCGGGACGTTGGACAAGATAGAATTCCTGCCCAAAAATGAGGTTGTGCTGGTTGATTACAAGACGGGAGCGCCACGAAAAGAACACTGGCGCGGCCCCACCCCTTCGAAGCCTTTTGGAGCCAATGCCTGGCGGCAAATGCTTTTCTACCAGGTTTTGTACGAAGCCTGGGATCACAGGGGGCACAAGATAAAAGAAATGCTTTTGTCTTACCTTCAGCCCGATGCTCTATCTGGAGAATTGGCAGATCATACTTTACAATTTAGTGAGGAAGACAAAGCGTGGATGGAGCAACTGTTGGCTGAAACGGATCGGAAGATCAGGCAAAAAAACTTTGAAGGTTGCGGGAAAAGCGATTGCTCCTGGTGTACCTTCACGGCTCGCTATGGGCAGATTCAAAGCCTTGACAATGAGGAAAGCGAGTGGTTGGATGATCTTCAATGATATTTCCCTCCCTGAATTTGCTCAAATTTTTACTTGGATATTTTGTGGGATATGCAATTTTAGTTGGTTTTTGGGCACAATCAAAAAATACTTGGCCAAGCATTTGAGTGGATTGCCCATAACCTATTGTTTTTCAAAGACAATAAAAACGCAGATAGGATCAAAAAAAAAAATAATTATTTCCTTAAAAAATTTAAAGTACCTACCTTTGCACGGATTTTAAAAATAGGTATTTCAAAAAGTAATCCTACATGCGAAGTTTCCTACTGAGTATCTTTGCTTTCATCGGTTTGTCTTTTACGCTTGCTGCGCAGGAGCACCATTCAGAAGAAGGGCATCACGAAGAGATGCAGGCATCCCATCATGAATCTGAAGGTCATGACGGATGTTCCTGCCACCACGAAGAAGAGTATAATCCTAGTGGGGTTGCTTTCCACCACATTGCAGATGCCAATGCTTTCCACATTTTCGGGGATTTGTACATTCCGCTTCCTTGTATTTTGTATGCACCGGAAGAGGGGTTGTCTGTATTCATGTCCAGTGCTTTTGAGTTTGGTCACCACGGTGATGGAAAAAAGGCTGTTGATGGATATGTTTTGCATGAGGGAGTAGTGATGCGTGTAGCAGATTCAAGCTTTCCGAAAGAAGCGGTTGCCATTGAATGTTTCACTTCCCGTGAAGCGGAAAAGGATGGCAAGGCAGTAGAAATTTATCAGGTAGTATATGAAGGTCAGTGTTATGACCTTGACAAGAAGAGCAGTTTTGATGGTGGTATATTGGGAGGAGGAATCAGTTCTTACTACGACTTTTCTGTTACCAAGAATGTTTTCACCATGCTGTTGACGGTTATTTTGCTGTTTTTCGTTTTCACCGGAGTAGCAAAAGCCTATCGTACAAGAGCAGGTCAGGCACCAAAAGGCATGCAGTCAGTGATGGAACCTGTTTTTCTTTTCATCAGAGATGAGGTAGCCATTCCTTTTTTGGGTCACAAATACGAAAGGTACCTTCCGTTTTTGATGTCGGTATTCTTTTTCATTTTGGGTTTGAACCTGATTGGTCAAATTCCATTTTTCCCGGGTAGTGGGAACGTAACGGGTAACCTTGCGGTTACCAGCGTGCTGGCAATTTTCACTTTCCTGGTTACTAACTTGAGCGGCAACAAACACTATTGGGAGCATACCTTGTGGATGCCCGGAGTGCCTGCTTGGATTAAGATTATTCTTACGCCTGTGGAAATCATGGGCTTGTTTATCAAGCCGATTACCCTGATGCTTCGTTTGTTTGCCAACATTACAGCAGGACACATCGTAATCATCATCTTCGTCAGTTTGATTTTCATCTTTGGTGACGCGGGTGAGAGTGTTCCGGGTTCTGTTGCAGGTGGAGTGATAGCAGTACCGTTGACCATGTTTATGATGGCGATAGAGTTGTTGGTTGCTTTCATTCAGGCCTTTGTATTTTGCATTTTGTCTGCATCTTACATCAGTGCTGCCATAGAAGACGCGCATCATTAATTTAGAATTCAATTTAATTTACTTTATAAAAACCCACAATCATGACTGGAACTCTAGCAGCAATTGGAGCGGGCCTTGCAGTAATCGGTGCAGCCATCGGAATTGGAAACATCGGTTCTAAAGCAATGGAAGCTATTGCACGTCAACCTGAAGTAGTAGGTGATATTCGTTCAAACATGATTCTTATGGCGGCTCTTATTGAAGGTGCTGCTTTGATCACTATCATTCTTGCTTTCTTCGTATAAGAAATGGAAGATTTTAAAGGCCGTGTGGTCAACGGTTGGTTGGTCGCAGGCCTTTATCCGGTCAAGATTTATTGAATTATCGCAAAAGTTAATATAAGACAATGGAATCTATTCTTTTTTTGGCAGACTTCTCCGTTATCAGACCCGAGCCGGGTTTGATGGTTTGGACCCTGGTTATTTTTGCTATCTTCTGGTTCCTGATGGCAAAATTTGCTTTCAAACCTATCCAACAGGCATTGAAAACAAGAGAGCAGGATATTCAGGATGCCCTTGATCAGGCAAAAAAGGCCAGAGAAGAAATCGAAGGCGTACAGGCTAAGAATGAACAAATCCTGATGGAAGCCAGAGAAGAACGCTCCAAAATTCTCAAAGAAGCAAAAGATGCAAAGGACGCTATCATCAGTGAGGCGAAAGAACAAGCCAAGGCTGAAGCTGAGAAGATCGTTGAGCGTGCCAAGCAGGATATAGAGAACCAGCGCATGGCTTCTATCATTGATATGAAGAATCAGATCGGGAATTTTGCCCTGGAGATCGCACAAAAAATTCTTCAGAAAGAGATGGAAGGCGACAAAAATCATGAGGCTTTCGTAAAAAGCCAGATTGAGAATATTAAGTTGAATTAATTGACACGTTTTAAAGATCAATTATATGTCTGTTAAAAGAATAGCTTCCAGATACGCCAAAGCACTGATGGATCTCGCTTTCGAGCAAAACAAGCTGGAGGAAATCCACAAGGACGTAAAGGCCTTCAAAGAAGCTGCCCAAAACAGAGATTTTTACCTGCTGATCAAAAGCCCGATTGTCCCAAAGCCAAAGAAAACAGCTGTTCTTCACGCACTTTTCGGTAAGGCGTTTGACAAAGTTACCCTGGCTTTCCTGGATATTCTGGTGCGCAAAGGGAGAGAAGCCT
>JALQTV010000009.1:0-27318 GCA_023268675.1 Saprospiraceae bacterium
TGACATGTGAAACATGGAGTAGTGAATGTCCTGGGCCTGCAGCCCGCTGACTACAACTGTAAATACCAGGATAACCAGTAGCCGGCTTAGTTTCATAAGGTATGTTTTTCTGTGTATAAACCGAAATATAGGCTTTTTCCACCAACTGGAGAAGTATTACCCGATTCCAAAAATAACAATTAAAAACAGGAGCGGGGGATTGCTCCGTTGATATCCATGCTCTTTTTGGCTTCATTTGGTAGCATCAAACCCGAGATTGAGCGATAATTGCTGGAAAAATCTTTTTTATATCCTTAATTTATGGCAAAATTGATTTACCAAAAACAAAAAGCCATGGGATTGCTAAATGATCTGAAGAAAATGTTTTTCGGCGTGGAATCCGCCGCAAAATCTGCTGCACACAAAGCCGCGGAAAAAGGGAAAGAATTCGGTGAAGAACTCCTCCACAAATCAGAAGAAGCTGCGGAAAAGGCCAAACACAAACTGGAAGAAATCGGTGAAGAAGTCATCGAACTGAAAGATGAATTCATGGAGGAAACAGCAGAACTACGCGCTGACATCAAAGAAACAACAGAAGAAATAGGCGGTGCTGTCATTGAAAAGTCCGAAGAAATCTGGGAAAAAACCAAAGCCTTCGGCAAAAAAGTCATGGAAAAAGCAGACGAGTACATGGACGATGCGCAAAAAGCCGCCGAAGAAGCAACGCAGGAAGACGATTCTACTTCCGACGAAAAAAAAAAAGTAACTGACCCTCATGCGTCCAGCATACTGGATCAGCACGAAGACTTCTTTAAAAAAGCCAAAGCTTTTGCCGAAGGCGAAAAAAGTACCGAAAAGGAAAACTCAGGCTTTTCTATCTCTCAGGATCCCGATTACAAACCAAAAGAAAAGAAGGGTACCGTTCCGGGGTTTGAAGACCTCGACGGGGACGGCAATGAAATCGTGGACGATGCCATTCTTGATGATGAATGATAAATAAAACAGATGAATGCTGCTAATGCACAATCCGGAAAATGGAAAAGGTTGAAACGAGAACCCGGTCCGCCACTAAAACTGTTTCGGACATTCGAAGACTTGTATGTCAATCCACGCAACCAGGCAAATGAAAAAATGATCATCCTATCCGGCAGAGATTCTGTCAATGTCATTCCCCTGACAACAACAGGAGAAATCATTTTCGTCAGGCAATTCAGGTTTGGCATAGAAGCGGAAACCCTCGAATTGCCCGGAGGTTTGACGGAACCGGATGAAAATCCGGAAGAAGCAGCCAGGCGAGAGTTGAGGGAAGAAACAGGATATGCAGCCGATTCGTGGGAATTTCTCAACAAGGTAGGCAGCAATCCGGTTTTCATGGATTCCTGGGTGTTTCACTTCGTTGCCCGAGAAGCTACTCTGAAATATGATTTGCAGTTGGATGTTGGAGAGGACATCAGCCTTGAGTTGCTTCCGGTAAAAGAAACCCTGTTCAGGCTTGAACAGGGTTTCTTTACCCATCCGCACACCATCAGTGCGCTGTGTACCTTTTTTCTTCGCAATCCGATGCTCTAACGCACAATCACGAATCGCTCCACTCCCAGCCTGTTGCCATCTGTCAGGTGTATGAAGTACGTTCCGGCAGGCAGGCTTCCCACATCAATGGATTCAAGCCTTTCTCCGTCAAAGGCTTGACCCTGCGTCAACAGCTGCCGCCCCTGAAGATCCATGATTTTCCAGGTGACAGCTTTGTCTGCCACTTTTTCCCCATTCAACCAGGCTATGTTCAGGGTTTGGCGGGTAGGGTTTGGAAATACCCTATAATTTAGTGATCCATCATTTGTAGTCCCCGAATTTGTATTGAGGCTGCCAAGACCTGCTATTCCCCCGAAATCCAGCGAGCTTCCACTTGCAAAAATTTCAATTGTGTAATCCTCTACCTCTCCCCATCCGGTATCGCCACAAAAACCTGGTATTTTGTTCCATGCCATTACAATGCGAAGGCGTGTACTGCCCAGGGGAGCGTTGGCAGGTACATTGATGCTGCCGGTCACTGTACCAAAATAGGGGCTTTTGAAAAACAACACCTCCGAAGGTTCTTCAAAAACGCCGTTTTTATTCCAGTCGGCCCAGATCTTCCAGCCTTCGGCAAAAGGATTGGCAGAATGACCCGGTTGCAAAGAAATGGCAGCAGATTGGCCCTGGTTCAACCTGATTATCTTATCTCTATGATCTCCATAGCCCTCATCGTTGCCCGACGTATGCTGCATGTTGCCTATCTGTACCCCCTCTATCCATTCGTGGGGAGAAATTCCTGTTGCATCACAATATTCAACTACTACCACCTGTCCATCTTCAAACTTTAGCGTATAATCTTCCAACTCTCCGTAGGGGTAATCGACACAAGGTGACGGATAACTGGCATATTTCATTGCAACGCGCAAAGTTCGCGTGCCGGTTTGCCCAAGATCGGGGATCGCGATTGCTCCCTCTATAGTAGTGTGGCTAATGGCCTCAAAAAGCTGCTCTCCTTCGTCGAGAAAATCTCCGTCCTCGTTCCAATCAACCCATACTCGCCAATACTCATTGTACGCATTCCCCTTGAAGTGAGGTACCAACTTGATGGACAATTCACCCGGACTTACTTCGATCTGCTCTGCAGTATAATCACCATAACCCCCATCGTCTCCACTATCATTGGTATAAGAACCCAATGAAACGGATTCTATCCATTCAAATTTTGTACTTTTTCCACGTTGAATACAAGTTGTAGTGACCGGGCCTCCTCCTCCGCCACCACCTGTATTGGAAGCATCTACCACTATGCTTGCCGTTTCTTGACACCCCCTGCTGTCAGTAACTGTAACCGAATAGGTACCTGCAGACAAGTTGGTCAGGTTTTGAGTATTGACTCCATTAGACCATTGATAGCTGTAGGGAGACGCCCCACCTGTTGCACTCAGCGCAATAGCACCGTCGTTGCCATTTTGTTCGTCTACTACAGAAGCTGACAATAAAAGAGGTTGTGGCTCCGCCAAAAAAACAGTCTTGCTCACTGTACAGGACTGTGCGTCCGTCACAGAAAGGGTATAGCTACCGGTAGGAACATTGGTAAGGTTAGCTGTTTGACTTCCATTGCTCCATCTGTATTGATAAGGAGCTTTTCCGCCGCTGACACTTGAAAGGACAGCTCCGGTAGAAGTACTATTACAAGCAGGCGTTTGCGTTGCCAGATTAAGCTCCAGCTTTTCTGCCTGCGTAATTTGCACCTGGCGAATAAACTCACAACCCGAACTATGGCTGATGGTTACACTATAATTACCTGCAGCCAGATTGGAGATAGAGGAGCTTGTCGCTCCATTGCTCCAGCGATAGGAAAACGTACCACCTGTAAGGCTTTGAGCTGTGATACTGATTTGGCCATCATTTTGGCCAAAGCAACTGACGTTTTGTTGTTGTATGCTAAAGTCTGGACTTTGGCCGCTCGCAATGACAGCCGTAGCAGATGCAACACAAGCGTTTTTGTCGGAAACTGTAATAGTATAGGTGCCGGGAGAAAGATTGCTGGCAGCAGAGGCGGTTTGCCCGCTGCTCCACAGGTAATAGTATGGCCCTGTACCACCACTGGTAATGGCCGTTATGGATCCTGTACTGCCACTGTTGCAATCAGGATCACTTTTGATTAATTGAAGGTTGAGCGCTGAGGGTTGTGCAATAACGGCAGAAGTAGTAAGCTCAGAACTGCCATCGCTAACGGTCACCCGATAAGTTCCTGCTCTCAGATTGTCAATGAAAGATCCGGTTTGGCCATTTTGCCATTGGTAAGTATAATTCCCCGATCCGCCGGAAGCAAGCACCCGTACCCTGCCATCCTGACCATTGCTACAACTCACATCTTTCCTCTCAATCACTTCCACACTCAGGGGATCAGGAGTATTGGTCAGACAGAAAGGTTTGGTCTCTACCGAACCAAAGCTGCCACCTGATGCCAGTACATTGCCGTTGGCATTCTTCAACTCGTAGTATCCGTTGATGTAATTACAACAGATACCATCACCGTAACTATCCCTTATTGTAAAAATCATGCAAGTTGTGGGGAGACACTCCTCGATGACCAATTTTTTATTTTTATCGCTGGAAGGATAAGGACCTCCGGAAAGCAGCACCTCACCCTCTGTCGTTTTTATATCCCAACTTGTTTCATCCGGATACTGATCCAACTGGATCGTAAGCTGTATCTGAGACTCACAGGGCCTGTGCAGGTAATACTTTGCATGGGCACGCTGCCCCTCCAGTCCGGAAGAATGTCTGGCACGAACCGAATACCAATTTCCCTGCCAGGGTGTTGCCGGAAACGAATACTGTGTTTGGGTCGTTTGTCCGATGGGCTCCATATACTTGCTTCCCAGAGCCAGCACTTCGTAGCTGTCGGCACCTGCAACTGCACTCCATGAGATCTGAGCTTGATTATTGGGGCCATAAGTGATAGAAAAAATGGGGGTCTTCAAAACAAAGGCTGCTGCCTGAGAGGTACTTGTTTCCTGATTTCGTCGCACTCTAAACCATACCCTTCCAAAAAGACCTTCCGGTACATTCCACTCGTAATATCTTTGCGAAGGAGAAATGCTGCTTGCCAGTGTCTGCCAGTTACCCGTATTATTGACAGAATACTCCAGGGTAAAGGTTCCGAAACTACCTATGGCATCCCAGTAAAGGGTCGTTTTTTCACCTGCAACCAGTGATTCGCCCCCCTTAGGATAAGTCAACAAAAGATTTTGCTTTTCAAACTGATAAACAATAAAATAGGATTGGGGACCTTGAGGAATAAGAGAACCTCTCACGCTTAGGGTATAGGTTCCCCCGACAGGATTGTCAAGCACGACCTGTTCCATATTATTTACCCGATCCACTCCCTGATAGGCTGGTTTGAGCAAGCTATCGAGATGCGCAGAAGTACTCAATACCAAAGGTCTGACCTGTGCTCCGTTTGGAGAGGTAACAGTCAGATCGATATCATTGACCAGGGCTTTTGCTGCATTGGGGGATCCTGCCGGATCTACCCAGTAGATCATGATTTTTGCTCTTTTGACATTGGTAGGGATCTGAAGGGTATGTGTACTAATATTTCCATTTCGGACTGACCCCTCCATAAACTGGCCATTCTGCAGTACTTCCAATGCGCGGCCTGCATGTACTCTCCCCCAACCAAACTCATAATCCGGTCCCGGGCGGCCGAGATCCTCTGCAGTATTAAGCAAAGTAGCTTTTATCAATCCTGAGTTGGGGTCTTTGTTGCCATACTGAGCTCTATAAGCCTGAACAAGACTGGCAGCTACCCCACCCAAACTTGGTGAAGCAGCAGAAGTCCCTCCACCGGATCGGTAACCTGTACCGCTGTCTATGGTCAGATTTCCCTGGCCATTGGTCACAATATCAGGCTTGATACGACCATCCACTGTGGGTCCATGACTAGAAGAAGAGGCCAAGACATCATTAAAATAGGTATTACCTACCGCTATAACATTCTTACCGGCTTTCATACCTCCGGTGATGTTGCCGAAATAACTCCCATTGTAAGGTTGTGCACCATAGGGATTAGCGCAAGAAGAACGACCGCTGTTTCCTGCGGAAAAAAAGTGCAGCAACGCAGGCTCTGTGTGTACCTGTTGATCTACCGTATTGGTACTGGAATTATAAACTCCTCCACACACTTCCCCGTAGGAGGTAGATGTAATTATTATGTTATTTTTTTGATAATTTTGAATCGCATTGGTGATATGGGGATAACCGTTGATTGAATAGAGGTGAACAGCCACTCCAGGCGCTGCCCCAACACCATTGGGGTTGATGTTACCGGCTCCGCCAAAAAGCCCTACCGTCATATCTCCATGATCCCCCAGATTGTTGTTGGTATACGTCGTCAACCTTCCCTGAAGATCGGGGTGACTGACTGTGCCGTCATCGGCGATCGCTATTGAAACCCCTGAACCGTCGAAACCTGTACCCGGCCCCTGGTGGAGATAATTGAGGCGCTGCATGGATACTCCTTCCAGCCCTTCCGTCCGCAACTCATCTGAATATCCTTCCAGATATTGAATTGCGGGATGCTTTGCCAACCTTAGAACCTGATCGCGGTATACTTTTACCACCACTCCCTGATCTGTGAGCGTAGCATGACCTACACCATAACTATTGAGCATTTCTTCCAACTCAATATCTACAAAATCGGAAAAAGGAACTGCTTTGATGTAGTAAATTTCTCCTTCATTTTTTACATCACTAAAATCTCCAGCGGCCAATGACTCCGAAAGTTTGTATTCGGGTAAAAACGGTATCACACGTCTTACATTCAGAGAAGAAAAATCCATGCCGGACGGCACTTTGGCAAGGTATGCGAAATGCGGGAGGTATCCTATCAGCTGAATGCCCTTGCCATTCAGAGATTCCAATTCCAACTCCGTAGGAATTTCATTAAACTGCAATACAAGATAAAAATAATCGCCCACCCTGTTTTGCTGAATAAATGACTCATTCACGTCTTCCGGGGATAACATCTCAGTTTGAGGAATTTCACCCGATTTCAACTGAATATTGTAACCAATTTGCGCACTTACCCCAAATGAATAGAGCATGCAAATGATTACATACCATTTGTTTCGCATTTTTATTTTTTTTAATGCCATGTTCAACACAAGGGGAAAGAGTACGAAACTGACCCCCTTGTTACGCCCTTCCTTTTGTTAAAAAATAAGTGTCCAAATGTGTATAAACTGACCGTCACTACTCAGTCAGTATATTTTTTATGTGTGTAGCCTTAAGTTCAAATCGAATTTTACGAGGTCCCGAAAAAAGAGACTTTCAACTAAGGTCCAGTGACCCCAATTTAACGGTAAGTATGCAATAGTGTCTCAGAAGTCCGTAAAATTAATACCTGCGCTACAATAATGCAAACAATCAAAGATCAAAAAAGCAAAAACAAGCTTTTGATAACAATTTGCACACTGTTTTTCAAACAGATAAACATATAAAAAAGTTTAAAATTTACCAAGATTTACTACTGCGATAGACGGTTCCCTTGAAAAAAGCGACTTTCTCACCTTCATGACTGACTTCTACCTGGTAATGAGCTACTTTGTTCCCCCCATGCAATTCACGTGCCACAGCTTTCAACTCAGCTCCCACCCTCACTGGTTTGAGATGCGCTATAGAAGTTTCCACAGAGACAGCATGTCTGCCACGGCTATTGGATGCAAAAGCCAGGGCGCTGTCAGCCAGGGCAAATGTAATGGCCCCATGAGCGATGCCGAAACCATTGAGCATTTCCTCCCTCACCTCCATTCCCAACTCACAATAACCAGATGCTATTTTGGTACAATGTATGCCCAACCAGCGGCTGAAATGATCTTTAGCAAACATTTCGTGAAAAATTTGTTCTGCTGAGGGTACTGTTGCCATAATTGTGTAAAAATTAATGCCTTGTTAATAGAAAAGAAGATGTCCTAAGCAATTAATTTACTAATTTAATCTTTTCAGGCAGCAATTTTGAGCATTAACCGATCTTTCCACAAATGTTACCTTCGGGAGATCATAAAACCAGCTTGTGACAGAGAAAGAACTCATTCTGGGCTGTAAACGCGAAAACAGCAATTGCCAGCAAGCCATTTTCCGCATGTATGCAGGGAAAATGCTGGCACTTTCTATGCGTTATGCCAGGCACAGAATGGAAGCCGAAGATATCGTACAGGAAGCTTTCATCCGGGTTTTTGACCATGTCCACACTTTCGAGTTCAAGGGTTCTTTTGAAGGATGGATCAAGAGGATTGTCATCAATACCGCTTTGAAAACCCTGAGCAAAAAGAGTTTTTCAAATGAGCAAATTGGCATAGAGCAAGATTTTGACGCTCCCATAGATGCTCCGGCAGACCAGCTCATGGGGGCACAGGAAATCCTCGATATCGTCAATGAACTCCCCGATGGCTATCGGGTGATATTCAATCTGTATGCTATTGAGGGGTATAGCCACAAAGAAATCTCCGACATGCTGGGCATACAGGAAAGTACTTCCAGGTCACAGCTGGTAAAAGCCCGAAAGATGCTTCAACAAAAGTTGGCGAAACTTCAAAAAATTGCTGTATGAACACCAAGCACCCAATAGATGATTTCTTCCACTCAAAGTTGCAGGATTTTGAGATGGAGCCTCCTATGCATCTCTGGGAGAATATTGACAAAAAGCGCAGTTTCACTTATCGACTCCGAAAAAGCAGATACCTGCAAATGCGGCTGCTGACCGGCATCCTCTTGCTGAGTATTCTGATAGCCTGGCAAATTCGCCCTAAATCAATAAACTTAGGAGCCTTTCCTATCCCCGCCATTTCCTCCTCACAAACGGCAGTCACCCCACAGGATTCCGCTGAGGACGCTCCTGTGAACAATCAAACTATTTCCGCTGAAAGCGAAGCAACAACGTTCTCTGCCATTGCACCTGTTAAAATCATACAGGACGCCGTTCCTCCATATTCGCCAAAAAATCAGGATCTTGCCTTTGTTGCTCCCGCACCCGCGGAAAAAGCAGCCCTGGATCCTGCTACTACCGGTACCCGCAACCATGCCCCGGAGCCACTACCTGAAAATGAAATAGGGGCACTACAGTACCCCCTTGCAGCTATAGAAGCCTTGCCCCTCGCTCCAATAGACAGAGCTCCCCGAAAATGGCAAATTTCGGCAGCTGTTATGGCTGCACCTGAGCGCGCTTTTCGCCAACTTACCCCTGTCAATGGAGCTTCGGATGCTTTCATAGACGCTCGGCAAGCTTATGAAACACCCTGGCTTAGTTACACCATGGGAATAGAGCTGCAAGCGGTAAGTCCCTCCGGTCTGGCACTGGCTACCGGAATCCAATACAACCGAATCAACGAAAAATTCGACTATTACAATCCGGCTGAAAAGCGATTTATTGTTTCTGATATAAAAGGTCCCGGCGCTTTCCTCGTGGGAAGGGATACTACTGTCATCAGCGGTCAACGTTGGAAAACCTCCCACAACTACCAAAGTACGCTGGCAATCCCCCTCTTGCTGGGCTATGAAAAATCGCATGGCAAAGCGACCTTTATCATTTATGGCGGACCTATGATTCACATTTACAACGACTACAGGAAAGATCTACAGAATGCTGAAAGTGGATACCCCGTAAGTATATCTCCGGAAACAGACAATTACCTTGTTGCATCTACTCGTACGAGGGGGCAATTGAGCTGGCAAATCCGAGCAGGAGTCCAATACGACTGGAAACCAGGCATACAAGTTTTCCTGGCTCCCCAGCTGCGGTTTAGTCCCGGAGCGGGAACGACATTGAACAAAGAGCAATACCTGGTAAGCGGACTCTCCGCCGGCTTAAAAACGCGGATTTATTGATGAAACCAATCAGACGCAGCATGATGAAAATTTCAAACTCACTCATAAGCTTCCTCCTCTCTGCTTCACTTGCTTTTTGGGCGACAGCCTGCATCAAAGAACAAGACATCTTCCAGCCCGATGCCATTGAAGAAACAGACCCAACAGCCTTCAAAAGCCCACTGAGTGATTTTTACGAAGTCCAGGGCATTGCATTCCAGGAATTTACCCTGGATCCTACCCAAAACCAGATTTTGGAAAGTACCGGAAAGCTGCAAATACACTTTCCAGCCGGTAGTTTGCTTGACGAAGAAGGATCGGCAGTCAGTACACCAGTTAAGATACAAATCCTTGAGGCCCAAAGCAAAGGCGAACTTATTTTATTCAATATCGCGTCTGCTGCCCAACACTCCCCACATGCTCTGGAAAGCGCTTTTTTCATTGCTGCCAGTAGTGGTGGAAAAGTACTGACAATCCATCCCGAAAGAACGCTGGAGGTAAACCTTCCCTACCCCGGCACTGAACTCACACTTTTAAACGGAGAATGGCCCAACCAGCGCTATTTCCAATGGACCGAAACAGCAACGACGGTCAGCAATAGGTCCTATACCTTAGCCAATAACGAGGTTACAGAGGGAGTATCGGCCAAACTTGGCAGTTTTTTTTGGAAAGCATTGGGCAGTCTGCCTCCCTTTTCAGGGCCTGTGACCGACTTGTGTGTGAGAACTCCTGCAGGGTACGATGCGCAAAACACATCTGTCTTTATCGTTTTTGACAACTACCCCATCGTCTTGGAGCTTCCCAGAGAAGCGCTGGATGATGGCTATGCTTTTTGCCAACCCGGGCTTCCTGCCGGAGCGAATGCACAGTTGATCCTGATATCCAGACAAGCCCCGGGTAGCTATCATTTTGACCGCAGGTCTGTTACCATAAGCGGTGTCACGCAAACAGAAGTATTGGAGCCCGCGCCCAAAACCACGGAAGATATCCGGGAGATTCTGGACGCGTTGTAAGTTTTATTCAAAAGCAGGGGCATTTTCAGCAGCTTCCGTGACTACAATCATATCCACCTGGCGGCTTGCGAGGTCTGCCCTGACGATTTTGACCAGAATCGGATCCCCCATTTTATACTCTTTGCCCGTTTTCAATCCTTTTACCCGCAACCTGCCGGGCGCTACGTCGAAGCCTTCATCCATGGTATCGAAACTCACACGGCCCTCTATGCGACTGCCTTTGAGTTCGATATAAATACCGCGATCGCTGATTCCTGCCACATATCCTGGGAATACATCCCCCACGTGTTTTTTGATGTATTCTACCTGTTTGTATTTGATAGACTCCCTTTCTGCATCCAGCGCTTTTCTCTCCTGAAGCGAAATGTGTTCACATGCCTCTTCCAATTTCTCCTTGTTTACCCGGAAAACATCCTGCGAGGCCAGGTTTCTTTCCAGAATGCGATGGGCCAGTACATCTGAATACCGGCGGATTGGAGACGTAAAATGAGAATAGAAGTCAAAGCCCAATCCGTAATGTCCGATATTATTAGTAGAATAAGCTGCTTTGGCCATGGTTCGGATAGCGATGGGCTCGAGGATCTTCAATTGAGGGTTGGTCTGCGCTGCTTCTACCAGTTTATTGTAGGATTTTGCAATCAATTTTGGTTTGCTTACATCCATACGGAAACCCAGTTCTCCTGCAAACGCAGCAAACTCCATCACCTTGTCGGGGTTGGGCTCATCGTGTATGCGATAAACGAAGGGGATTTCTTCCTCCCCACCTTTTTTGTGGATAAAAGTAGCAACCTCCCGATTGGCCAGCAGCATAAAATCCTCGATCAGCATGTGTGCATCCTTGCGCTCCTTCGTATAAATCTCTACGGGTACCCCTTCTTCGTCCAGCCTAAACTGGACTTCTTCAGTTTCGAAGGCGATGGCTCCTTTTTTAAAGCGTCTTTCCCGCAATTTGATAGCAATATTATTGAGTACCTGCAGTTCTTCTGCATAATCTCCGGATTTGTTTTCAAGAACCTCCTGTGCCTCCTCGTAAGTAAACCTTCGATCAGAATGGATAATGGTTTTGCCAAACCATCGCGTGCGTACCCTGCCATTTTCGTCAAAGCGGAAAATAGCAGAAAAAGTCAGTTTGTCTTCATTGGGACGAAGGGAACAAAGTTCGTTGGATAACTTTTCCGGCAACATGGGCAGCACCCTGTCCACCAGATAGACAGAAGTAGAGCGTTCCAACGCTTCCTTATCCAAAGCTGTCCCCGGCTTTACATAATGCGAAACATCGGCGATGTGTACCCCTATCTCGTACAAGCCATCTTCCAGAAACGCTATAGAAAGAGCGTCGTCGAAATCCCTGGCAGTCAGGGGATCTATGGTAAAAGTAGTCACTTGTCGAAGGTCGCGGCGTTTTTGCAACTCTGCCTCTGACAGTTCATCGGACAGTGCTTCTGCCTGTTGGATCACCTCCGGTGGAAATTCCAGATCAAATCCATTGTTGATCAGGATAGATTTCATCTCGATATCGCTGGTACCCGCAGCACCCAGAACGGAAGTAACCTCCCCCTTTGGGCCTTTCATGCTTTTCTGAGACCAGTCTGTGATTTTCACCACTACCTTGTCACCGTCATTCGCATTCTTTGTGTGTTCGGCATCAACATAAATATCGAGATTGGTACTGCCATCCGGATAGACTAGTGCAAAATCGGGATATTGCCAAAGGGTACCGATGAAATGATCCTTTGATCTTTCCACTACCTCCATGATTTCACCTTCGGGTTTTCTGCGACCACGAGGTATCCAAACCCTGACCTTTACCTTGTCTCCATTGAGAGCGGTATGCATGTATTTTGCTGCCACGAAAACATCCTGTTCGAGATCCTGACATACAATATAGGCAGACCCCTGGCGGGTCATATCGACGGTTCCCACATGAATTTTGCTGGAAAAAGCCTTTTGATTGGTATCCAGCAATTTGTATTGGTAATCACTCAGGAGGGTGAGTTTCCCTTCTTTGACCAGTTGATCGAGTGCATTTTTGATAGCATCCCCGCTGTTGCTGATCTTAAGTCGGCGTGCGAGTTGTTTGGGGTTAAAAACCATTTTCGGATATTTCTTAAACACCCGAATAACTTCAATTTTGAGGTCAAAGGCAGAAAGCTTTGCGCCCTTTGATTTTGACCTTCTCTTTTTTGGCATATAAATATTTTAATTTCCTCATGTACAAGATAATGCGAAGCAGTCATTTAATCCACGAGGTGAGTAAGATGTCCTTCCGGCAGCAGTTCCAGTTTGTAAGCTGTACTGGAAGAGGCTTCATACCGGGTTGCTTCGGTTGCCAGTTGTCCTGAAACGATGTAAATAATCCAGTCGTCATCGATGGTAGCAACCGACTGGGTCATTTTTCCATCTCCGGCATGCGTTCCCGCAATGGCGCGTTTTTGAATCAAATCCCCCTGTTCTGTAAAAGTAGCCAGAAAATACTGATAAGACAACAGCCCTGCTTTCCAATACACAATGGCGTGAAATTGATACGTCTCGGGAATTCGGATGCAGGCGATGTACTCGGTATGTTCGTCGTGATCTTCTTCCAGTGGAACCAGAAACTGGTCAATTAATTCCTGAGGGATAGGATCATTGTGTGCACTGAAGTGGTGGTGCGATTCATCAGCCAGTGTCACGGGAAGTTCTATCTCAGGAAAAAAGGACAGGAATTGTTCAAATAAGGTTGGAGGTTTGCTGCTCATAAAGTTTGTTCGTCAATTTTCCGAACGTAGGTCGTTCGTTTGGCAAAGTAACGATTGTTTTGGGAAAAAAAGTTTCGTTCTTAGGGAGGTATTTAACTTGAAACGAACAAATTGCCCCAAACTTTAATCCTGTAGAAAATTCTGATTCCGGTAAATGCTGATTCTGATAACGAAAATCTACATGCCATGTGTTGGATCTATACAATTGAATGCTGACAATAGGATTTACAAAGTTTTGGATGATTGTGAAAAGAAAAATAAAAGCTGACCCCATAACACAAATCAAAACCCTCCAAAAGGCAAAAGCCGAACTCAGCCTCTTAGCTAACAAACATTTACCGCATGCTTTTTCCTGATAATTAGCTCCCATTTCAAAGGTTCTTCCGCTTGCGCGAAAAAATGAGCCTTTTGTTAATTTTGAATGATTCTAAATAAATTGTTTGCAGCAACTTAGAGAGGCGATTTAATTTGGCAAAAACAGCGATTAGAGTAGATTTGCAGGCGAAAAAAAACTGTCATAAACAAATAAAAATCTGGTATATGAATAAATTTTCTCAATTTTTACACTCATCGCTGGGCAACAAGCTCCTCATGAGTTTTACAGGTTTGTTCCTAATCCTGTTTTTGGTTGTTCACCTGATCGGAAATTTACAGCTCCTGATCGACGACCAGGGAGTAGCATTCAATGCCTACTCAGAGATCATGGAAAAAAACCTGTTAATCAAAGTAATTGCCTATGCCCTTTACTTTGCCATTTTGCTGCACACCTATAAAGGAATAGATATCACCATCAGAAACCGCAAGGCTCGTGGTGCTCAAAGGTATGCAGTGAAAGCCAAGTCAGACACTACCTGGTCCAGCAGAAACATGGCTTTGTTGGGTTCTTTGCTTTTTGTGTTTATCGGCATTCACATGAGTGACTTCTGGTATAAATTCAAATTTGGCAGCCATGGAGATGTAGATTTTTATGCCATGGTGGACCTAAGTTTCAGTCAGCTTTGGATTGTCATTTTTTACGTTGCTTCCCAGCTGGTACTGGCATTTCACCTTGCTCACGGTTTCCAGAGTGCTTTCCAGACGCTGGGGCTGCGCGATGGCAACTACACTACTGTAATTAAAAACATTGGCACCGGGTTTGCGATTCTCCTTCCCCTGCTTTTTGCCATCATACCGGTATTGATGTATCTGGACATTCATCCAATGCCTGATTTCAGGGTATTCCCAGGACAGTAAGGAATCCCACTTTACTTTTTTTGATTACAACCTAAAAAATTAATTACAATGGCAAATACACTTAATGGGAACGTTCCTCCCGGGCAACTCAGTGACAAATGGACCCAATACAAATCGACCGTCAGTCTGGTCGCTCCCAATAATAAAAGAAATATTGAAATCATTGTCGTAGGTTCCGGTCTTGCCGGTGCCAGTGCTGCCGCTTCTCTCGGAGAACTGGGCTACAAGGTCAAATGCATTACCTTCCACGACAGTCCCCGCCGTGCCCACAGTATCGCGGCACAAGGGGGCATCAATGCTGCCAAAAACTACCGCAACGACGGTGACAGCATCTATCGCTTGTTTTATGACACCATCAAGGGTGGAGACTACAGATCAAGAGAAGCCAATGTCCACCGATTGGCAGAAGTAAGTGTCAACATCATTGACCAGGCCGTGGCTCAGGGTGTTCCCTTCGCTCGTGAATACGGAGGACTGTTGGACAACCGTTCTTTCGGTGGAGTTCAGGTGAGCCGTACTTTTTATGCCCGTGGTCAAACAGGTCAGCAATTGCTCATCGGAGCTTACCAGTCCCTTTCCCGTCAGATTTCTCTGGGCAATGTAGAGCTGTACAACCGCCACGAAATGCTCGATCTGGTAATTGTTGACGGAAAAGCCAGAGGCATCATCGCCAGAAACCTGGTCACAGGAAAAATAGAGCGCTTTGCAGCACATGCCGTTGTACTGGCTACCGGTGGTTATGGCAATGTATTCTATTTGTCCACCAATGCGATGAATAGCAACGTTACTGCAGCCTGGAAGGCTGTCAAACGAGGAGCACTCATGGCTAACCCCAGCTTTACTCAGATTCACCCTACCTGTATCCCGGTTTCAGGTGAATACCAATCAAAACTGACGCTTATGTCTGAAAGTTTGAGAAACGACGGTAGAGTATGGGTACCAAAAAAACTGGAAGATGCACAAGCTATCAGAGAAGGTCGCAAAACTGCCAATGATATTCCTGAAGCAGACAGAGACTACTACCTTGAAAGACGTTACCCTGCTTTCGGTAACCTGGTACCCCGGGACGTTGCTTCCCGAGCCGCCAAAATTGAATGTGACAAAGGAAATGGGGTAAGTCCTACCGGACTTGCTGTATTCATGGACTTTGCGAGCGCCATCCAGCGTTATGGCAAATCCAAGGCACATACACAAGGCATACACAACCCTGACGAAGCTACCATTGTCAAACTAGGCGAAGAAGTCATCAAAGAGAAATATGGCAACCTTTTTGACATTTATGTCAAAATTACCGGGGACAACCCCTACAAAACCCCGATGAAAATCTACCCCGCAGTCCACTATACCATGGGCGGACTTTGGGTAGATTACAATTTGGAAACCAATATTCCAGGCCTTTTTGCTATCGGCGAAGCCAATTTCTCAGACCACGGTGCCAACCGACTGGGAGCTTCTGCCCTGATGCAGGGTCTCGCAGACGGTTACTTTGTACTGCCTTATACCATTGGCCAGTTCCTGTCCAAAGACATTCGTACCCCTAAAATTGATCCGAACCAACCTGCCTTCGACGAAGCGGAAGAAAACGTTCGCAAACAAATCAACAACATTCTGAATGTCAAAGGCTCCCAGTCTGTTGAAAGTTTCCATAGAAGACTTGGGAAGATCATGTGGGATTACTGTGGTATGTCAAGAAGCGCAGAAGGTCTGCAGAAAGCACGAACCATGTTGAAAGAGCTTAGGGAAGAGTTTTACCGGGATGTATATGTTCCCGGAAGCAATGACGAATACAACCCTGAACTGGAAAAGGTAATTCGCGTAGCTGACTTCTTCGAACTGGGTGAAGTGATGATCGTAGATGCCCTAAACCGCAACGAATCTTGCGGTGGCCATTTCAGAGAGGAATATCAAACCGAAGAGGGAGAAGCCTTGAGAAATGATGCCGATTACACCTACGTAGCTGCCTGGGAATACAAAGGATGGGAAGAAGAGCCTGCCCTTCATCAGGAACCCCTGGTCTTTGAAGCCGTAGAACTCAAGACCAGAAGTTATAAATAAACGGATTCAGTCCCGTGGATTTACTCATTCAACAAAAATTCAGAACATGAAACTTACACTCAAAATATGGAGACAGGGAGGAGAGTTCGGCAATGGAAAGTTTGAAACTTATCAAATGAACAATGCCAACGAACACATGTCCTTCCTCGAAATGCTGGATGTTCTCAATGAAGAACTAATCAGCCAGAAGAAGACTCCCGTTGCATTCGAACACGACTGCCGCGAAGGAATTTGCGGAACCTGCAGCATGGTCATTAATGGCCAACCGCACGGCCCTCTCAAAGGCACTACTACCTGTCAGGTACACATGAGACACTTCAACGATGGGGATACCATTGTGATAGAGCCTTTCCGTGCACAGGCTTTCCCTGTGATCCGCGACCTGGTTGTAGATCGCTCATCTTTTGACCGTATCATTCAGGCCGGTGGTTATATCTCTGTAAGTACCGGACAGGCACAGGATGCCAATGCTATACCCATTGAGAAAGATGTTGCAGCCAAAGCTTTTGATGCCGCTGCCTGCATCGGATGTGGTGCTTGCGTAGCTGCTTGCCCCAATGCCAGTGCCATGCTTTTCACGTCGGCAAAGGTAGCTCACCTGGCTTTGTTGCCACAAGGTAAAGTTGAGTCGCACAAACGTGCCAAAGCTATGGTGGCCCAGATGGATGAAGAAGGTTTTGGATTGTGTTCAAACTACGGTGCATGTGAAGCGGAATGCCCCAAAGAAATTTCCGTTGCAAACATTGCCATGCTCAACAGAGAATACCTAAACGCCAATCTTTCAAGAAGCGATAGCTGATTTTCGCCTCAATAGGATAAGTAACCCGGAGAATCTGAAAAGATTTCTCCGGGTTTTTTAATTTATGGGACTCCCCCTAAGCCGACAAATCCTGCCAAAATAAGATAACTGATTGATTTTTAACATATCAAAGCAATCATTGCCACTCTTACTCCATAACCTTTTCCCTAATTCCTCCGCTTCAAATGCTTCGTTTCCCGCTGCGTCTTGGTTTTAAAAAAACTTTAACCCCCTCATGATTGTTTCCAGGATACGTTAATAACAAGCTCAATCGTTAAGGCTTTAAAATATCCAAAACAACATGAACAAGATACTAACCGGAATTTTCGCTTTCTTCCTAATCCTGCCTCTGACCGCACAAAACAATCAGTACACCAGCGCTGAGGATGTAGATCCCGAAGCGAAAGCACTCCTTTCCCAAATCCGAAGCAAATACGACGCTTACAATACCATGGAAGTCGATTTTTCCATGAGCATCCAATTTGCCGATCAACCCGTCGAAGAACAAAAAGGTACGCTGGTAAGACAGGGGGACAAATATTTTATGTCATTGGGCGATATTGATGTCCTTTGTAATGGCGAAGCCATTTGGTTTATCCTGAAAAACAACCGCGAAGTACAGATCAACCCAATGCCCGATCCCTCCGAGCAAGGTTCTATGATCCTTTCTCCGGATGCTATGTTCAATTTTTACGACAATGGAAGTTTCGTCTATGCTCTGACCAATGAGAGCATGGAAAACGGCGTTCGGGTACAACAAATAGAGTTCAAGCCTCTGGATAAGAATGCCGAATACGCAAAGCTCAGATTAAACATCAACAAATCAACCAAAGATATCGTCAGCGTATTCGCATTGGGAAAAGATGGTTCCAGATACACCCTACAGGTAAGCAAATTTTCTCCCAACAAGACACTGGCCGCAAATGCCTTCGTTTTTGATCCTGCCAACTACCAGGGATTTCACATCGAAGATTTGAGGTAAATACGAGGGGAGCTTCCCGGCCCCCTTCTACAAAGGCAGTCGGATGGTATAGGTCTTGCCGGAGTTATTAGTCAAAGCAGAACTGATCAACCAGGGATTGTACACTTTTAACATGCGATAGGTAGTCCCATTGTCTATGGCAAATTGTCCAAGATCAGCAATGCTCTTATTGACCTCTATTTCTTTGTATTCGTCAAGCGGTGGATAACCCTCTGAAGTATCCAGGTAAAAACCGTATTTTTCAGGATCGCTCATGATTTCTTTCAGGGCTACAATCCTGAAAATGTAACGATTGGTTTCTACATTCAAATTGAGGTCGTAATAGGTAGCTCCTTTTTGCTGTTCGATCGATTTCTTAAGGTTGGGACCTCCCATATTGTAAGCTGCCGCTGCAAAGGTCCAGCTACCAAATTGCTTGTAATAATCTTTGAGATAAGAACAGGCAGCACGAGTCGCTTTCTCCAGATGGTAGCGTTCATCTACCTGAGCATTTATTTCCAATCCGTAGTACTTTGCCGTTGCTGTCATAAACTGCCAGAACCCCTTCGCTCCTGCGGGAGAAGTTTCATTGGCCAAACCACTTTCTGCAACTGCAAGGTATTTGAAATCTTCAGGCAATCCATTTTCCTTCAATATCTTCTCAATAGCCGGAAAGTACTGGTACATGCTTTTTAAATACAGAATGGTATTGGAGTGGCGATAAGAATTGGAAATCAACTCTCTGTCCAGGCGCTGGCGCACATCAAAATTGCCCATCGGCAGGGACTCCCCCGCAAAATCAAAAGGCTTTTCCAAAGAAACAGGGCGAATTACCTGAGGCAAAGCATCTGTTTTCTCTATATCAACTGTGCCATTCTCTTCTCCGGCATTTGAAGCAAATAAAAACGCTACCAATACCGCAGCCATTCCGACATTGAAAAACCCTAACCATTTTTGCATAGAAAATCCTTTTAATGTGTTGACTTAAATCTAAAGAATTCTCTTTGAAAGAGACAAAATGGCAGCAATCTTTTCAGAATTTTAACAAATTTTAATTTTTTTGGCCGGAGGCCGGTGCCTTGAAGACAGGAACGGTAGAACAGGGTTCGCCAAACATGATGCTCTTACATACCGGACGGAGTACCCGCGTGATGTAAGCATAAGCAGAAGCGGGCACCTTGCCACTCCCGCAACCCTTAATCACTACCCGCTTGTCGCGGTAAGATTCAGTATCCAACTTATCAGCAACCTGTCGGTACCACATATCGTAAAAGGTAGCGGAATCCCCCTGATAAAGGTCTGCTACGTAAGGCGTTGCCAGCGAAGTGACCAACATATAAGCCCACATGGGTATGATTGCATCCGAACTGTTGTACAGCAATAAAATTTTTCCCTCCAGGCTCTGCCAGTCGTACTGCTTAAGTGCCTCCCTGAAATCTTTTTCCCGGAGGATAAGCCCCTGAAACAAGTAGTCTTTGATGTCGAAATGTACCTGAGGGGCCTCGGGTAGCCAGTTTTCCAGATCCAGTGTAATAAGGCCGCTTTGGGCCACTCTGTTGATCAACAAATCACTCATGATGCATTGAGATTTGGGTTAAACATCGGATGTCGTTTCGCCTGTCTGGATAGGGCCATCATCAGATTGACTGTCAGCATCAATTTCTATGGGGGCCTCCTCTCCTATCTGGTTTTCTGCTTCTTTGAAATCCTTTAACTTGGGGAGATCTTTTAAGCTTTTCAGCCCGAAGTAATCCATAAACTTATCACTGGTTCCATAGAGCAAAGGTCTTCCCGGACCTTCGCTTCTCCCGCTGATGGCAATGAGTTCCTTTTCAAGCAATTTTTGCACCGTATAATCACAATTCACTCCCCGGATTTGTTCGATTTCACTCTTGCTTACCGGTTGGCGATATGCGATGATGGACAATGTTTCTAAGGCTGATTTGGAAAGCATTTTTTTAGCTGAAAGCTTGAGATGCTGTCCGACCGTTTTGTGGTAGGCACCTTTGGTCAAAAACTGATAGCCCTCTGCAATCTCCACTACTTCGAAAGCAAAATTGTCGGCCCGGTACTTTTCGACAATGCGATCCAGGGAAATATTTATGTCTTGCTCCTCCATTTTCTGCCCAAAAACTTCCTCCAGACATTCGCGGATGTCCTTGCTGCTGATAGGTTGCCCCGAAGCGAAAATCAGGCTTTCTATGTGTAAATCCAGTAACTGCACCTCAATTTTTTATCTGCAAAGATAGAAGATTGGCGGTACTTATGCATCCGGAAACCCAAAATCGACTTTCGATTGTTGTTTATTAAAAATTATATGCTATGTTTTTCTCTTTCAAAGGTTTTATTCCGGTAGTCTCTCCCGAAGCATTTGTGCATCCACAGGCCACCATCATTGGCAATGTAAGCATCGGCAAACAGGTTTATATCGGTCCGGGAGCCGTATTACGCGGGGATTGGGGAGAAATTATCATAGAAGACGGATGTAATGTGCAGGAAAATTGTGTCATCCACATGTTTCCGGGGACTACAGCTTTGCTGAAAAAAGGGGCGCATGTAGGACATGGTGCCGTCATTCACGGAGCTGTTTTGGAAGAAAATACCATGATAGGCATGAATGCCGTGATCATGGACGATGCTATCGTAGGTGCAGGCAGCATCATAGGAGCCTTGTCTTTTGTCAAGGCAAAAATGCAAATCCCTCCCCGCAGCCTGGTTGTGGGCAATCCCGCAAAGATTATTCGTGAGGTTTCGGATGAAATGTTGGAATGGAAAACCATGGGCACCCAACTGTACCGGCAATTGCCCGAAGATTGCATGCAAGATCTGAAACCCTGCGAACCGCTGCAGCATCTGCCGGACGACAGACCGAAGCAGGAAGTCCTCTTCCAAACCTGGGAAAGCATCAAAAAAAAGACCGGGAATTGAGCTGATTAAAGACAGGATTTTGTCTGGAAGACTTTTTCTCGCTATCTTTGCTAACGAACATTCATTCGTATCAAGTAAATCGATCATGAAACTGTCAAATTATATCCAGGGCGCCTGGGTGCCACATGAAGGAGCCGGCTTGCCACAATTCCATGCTATCACAGGCGAACAGTTGGGAACCTGTGGCAGCGAAGGGTTGGATTACGCTGCTATTTTCAGGTATGGCCGGGAAACAGGTGGCCGGAAACTTCGCAAAATGACTTTCCATGAACGGGGACTGATGCTTAAAAAGCTTGCGCTTCATCTCCATTCTATCCGTAAAAAATACTATCCACTGAGTTATAAAACCGGCGCTACCAAAACCGATAGCTGGGTGGATATAGAGGGAGGAATAGGTACCCTTTTTGCGTATGCCAGTCTTCGCAGGCAATTTCCTGATCTGCCCTTCCACATAGACGGCGATATGGTCAAAAGCTCCAAAGAGGGAACCTTCGCAGCCCAGCACATCCTTTCGCCCAAACAGGGAGTGGCTATTCATATCAATGCCTTCAATTTCCCTATCTGGGGGATGCTGGAAAAAATAGCAGTCAACCTGCTGGCCGGAATGCCCGCAGTTGTCAAAGCCTCAGAAGTTACTTCTTTTCTCACACAAGCGATGGTACAAGACATCATAGAAAGTGGCATCCTGCCTGAAGGAGCCCTGCAATTGATCTGCGGAAAGGGCATTGGCATACTGGATGCAGTAAGCGAACAAGATGTAGTGACTTTCACAGGCTCAGCCGGTACCGGAAAATTGCTCAAAGCTACACCGGCTATCACAGAGCACGCTGTTCCATTCAATATGGAAGCCGACAGTCTTAATGCTGCCGTACTGGGTGCAGATGTAAAACCTGGTACTCCGCTGTTTGAGCTTTTCATCAAAGAAATACGCAAAGAGATCGTCTCCAAAGCCGGGCAGAAGTGTACCGCTATCAGAAGGGTGATTGTACCGGAAGCACTGATTCAAGATGTTCAACAGGCACTTGCCTTGCAACTGGATAAAATAGCCATCGGCAACCCAGAATCGGAAGCCGTCCGAATGGGCTCCCTGGTCTCCCAAAAGCAGGTCGAAGAAGTTCGCAGCAACCTCGACAAACTCAAAGCCTGTTCTACCGTAGTCTATGAAAGTAAAAATACCGACCACCTGATCGATGCCAGCGCTTCCAAAGGGGCTTTCATGGCACCGGTCGTTCTGCTCAACTCCTCGCCTTTCGAACAAACCGGTTCTCACGACATCGAAGCCTTCGGACCTGTTTGTACCCTGATGCCCTACAAAGAAACTGAAGAAGCTGTTGCCATCGCCAATCTGGGTAGAGGTTCCCTCGTCAGTACACTGGCAACTGCCGATCCGGCCATCGCACGCGCATACGTCACGGAGGCTGCAGCTTTCCACGGACGCATCCACCTGCTCAATGAAAAAAGTGCTCCGGAGAGCACCGGCCATGGATCGCCCCTTCCGCTACTCATGCATGGAGGTCCCGGACGAGCAGGAGGCGGTTCTGAATTGGGAGGCATTCGAGGAGTCAAACACTACCTTCAAACCACAGCCATCCAGGCAGATCCCGGAATGCTAACAGCTGTTACCGGCGTCTATCAATACGGAGCTCCCTACATTCAAAACCCCATACACCCTTTCCGCAAACATTTCGAAGAGCTGGAAATTGGAGAGACGTGGATTACACACAAGCATACTGTAACCGAAACCGACATTGTCAACTTTGCCAATGTCAGCGGGGATAACTTTTATGCACACATGGACGAGACTTCACTCGAAGGCACCCTTTTCGAGAAACGGGTTGCACACGGATACTTTGTTCTATCCAAAGCTGCCGGGCTATTTGTAGATCCCGCCAAAGGCCCCGTATTGCTCAATTACGGCCTGGACAACTGCCGATTCACCAAGCCAGTTTATCCCGGAATGACCATAGGTGTGCGCCTTACTGTACGTGAAAAAATAGCCCAGGAAAAACGCGACGAAAACGACATTAAAAAAGGCATAATCAAATACCTGGTAGATGTGTATGATGAAAGCGGAGAAACCGTTGCCATTGCTACCATTCTTACCATGGTAAAAATGTTGAACCAAGACAATTAGCAAACCATGCAAGCACCTCAAGCAAGCGAAGGTTGGGTAAAACTGGAACGAAAAAACGACTTGGGCGTCATCACTTTCTACCATAAAGCTCATAACTCCCTACCCGGAAAATTATTAGCTGCCCTGCGGGAAAAAATTGACCTGGCGGCAGCGGATCCTCTGATTCGGGTTGTATTGCTGCAAAGTGAGGGGGATAGAACTTTTTGTGCCGGCGCAAGTTTTGACGAATTAATCAGCATCGAAGACTTCGACACAGGGCTGGAGTTCTTCATGGGCTTCGCAAGGGTGATCAATGCTATCCGCAAATGTCCCAAATTTGTTGTAGGCAGAGTTCAAGGCAAAACCATAGGCGGTGGAGTTGGCCTCGCTGCTGCAACGGACTACTGCATAGCCACGCAGGCAGCAGCGGTAAAACTCAGCGAACTGGCAGTCGGCATAGGACCCTTCGTTGTAGGACCTGCCGTAGAGCGCAAAATGGGAAAAGCAGCCATGATGCACCTGGCAATAAATGCCTCCACCTGGCAAAGTGCCGGTTGGGCCAAAGACAGGGGATTGTTCCAGGAAGTTTTCGAAGATAGCTCTACCATGGATGCCTGGCTCGAAGACTTCCTCCAACAACTCTCTTCCTACAGCCCCGAAGCCATGCAGGCACTGAAAAATGCTGCCTGGGAAGGAACAGAACACTGGGATGATCTTCTCGAAGAGCGCGCGGCAGTAAGTGGGCGGCTCATTTTGAGTGAACACGCTAAAAAAGCAATTGAGGCATTCAAGCAGAAGAACAAGTAAAACTTCTTGCTTCCGTATCCAACAACCTTGAGGTAAGTGCAAAAGATAAAACCAAAATGGCTCTAACCATGATCAAAACAAAAGGAAGTATTTCCAGAGAAAGACTCCTGCAAGCCTACAGGATGATGGCAATAGCCAAAGCCATGACCGATATCTACGAGGCCAACTTCAAAGCGGTTTCCAAATACGTACACGCCACTTCGCGCGGGCACGAGGCGATACAACTTGCCATGGGCATGCAATTGCTACCCCAGGATTATGTATTTCCCTATTACCGTGACGATGCCATGTTGCTGGGCATGGGGGTTACACCCAAAGAACTCATGCTCCAACTTATGGCCAAAAAAGACGATCCCTTTTCTGCAGGGCGTTCTTATTATTCACATCCCAGTCTGAGGGATGAAAACCGTCCCAAAATACCCCATCAGTCATCAGCAACAGGTATGCAAGGTATCCCGGCAACAGGAGTAGCCCTGGGGCTGCAATACCGGGAAAAAGCAAAACTCGATCCTGATAACAAGCAAAAAAAACCGCTGGTCGTCTGTTCTTTCGGAGATGCCTCCATTACCGAAGGAGAAGTGTCCGAAGCCTTCCAGATGGCTGCGCTCAAAAAATTGCCCATCCTGTACCTCGTCCAGGACAATGGATGGGATATTTCCGCTCATGCCGAAGAAACGCGGGCACAAAATGCCTATGAATTTATCAAAGGATTCCATGGGATAGAAGCATACAGCATAGATGGAACAGATTTCTTCGAAGCTTACGAAACAATCTCCTTTGTCATGGATCGGATTCGAAGGGAAAGGAGACCTTTCTTAATCCACGCTTCTGTTCCCCTACTCAATCACCATACATCAGGCGTGCGCAAAGAATGGTACCGCGATGATTTGGAAGAACACCGTTCGAGGGATCCTTTTCCACACTTCCGAACACAACTACTGGAAGAAGGCATTCCGGAAAAACAACTTGATAAACTCGAAAAAGAAGCCGTATCTGCCGTTGAAGAAGATTTCGCGCAAGCGCAAAATGCCCCCGATCCTTTACCGGAAGATTTATTCACACACAACTTTGCCCCTACCCCCATCCTCGAAGAGTCCGGCACGCGAAAGCCCGCTGATGGCACCGAAACTGTCATGGTTGATGCAGCACTTACGGCCGTGGAAGAATTGATGAAAAAACATCCCGAATGCCTCCTTTACGGACAGGATGTAGGAATGAGGCTTGGCGGTGTTTTTCGCGAAGCGGCAACCCTTGCCCAAAAGTTCGGCCAACACCGCGTTTTCAATACACCTATTCAGGAAGCATTCATCATAGGAAGTACAGTAGGCATGTCTGCAGTAGGTCTGAAACCCATCGTAGAGGTACAATTTGCCGATTACCTATGGCCGGGACTCAACCAACTCTTCACAGAAGTGAGCCGCTCTTGTTATCTGAGCAATGGCAAGTGGCCGGTAAGCAATATCATCAGGGTACCCATAGGTGCCTACGGCAGTGGGGGACCCTATCATTCTTCCAGTATTGAATCTATTTTGTGCAATATCCGGGGCATAAAAATTGTCTATCCCAGCAACGGAGCGGATCTAAAAGGTTTGTTTAAGGCGGCCTACTACGATCCGAATCCGGTAGTCATACTCGAGCACAAAGGCTTGTACTGGTCCAAGGTTCCCGGAACCTCCGGTGCCAAAACGATCATGCCGGCAGAAGACTATATTTTGCCACTGGGCAAAGCAAATTTAGTGCAGGAAGCTGATCCCGCTAAGCGTGAAAAAGGCAATGCTGCCCTCGTTGTCACTTATGGAATGGGGGTACACTGGGCCTTGAATGCAGCCCGGGATTTTGGTGGACAAGTCAGCATCCTGGACTTGCGCACGCTCTTTCCGCTGGACGAAGCAGCCATTTTCGAAGCTGTAAAAAGCCACGGGAGGTGCCTGGTACTCACGGAAGAACCTGTCAACAACAGTTTTGCTCAAAGTCTTTCAGGACGCATACAGCAACAATGCTTCGAATATCTGGATGCTCCGGTAAGCACATTGGGTGCTGAAAACCTACCGGCAATCCCACTCAACAGTACCCTGGAGGCAACCATGCTGCCTTCAGCAGAAAAAGTAGCGACGGCGCTGAAGCGACTGCTCGATTATTAAAAGCTATCTCAAAATTACCTTGGGGTTCAACAACAATATTGAGATAGCTTCTAAAGGAAAGTCAGTTCTTTCAGCTGATTCAACATCCAACCGGTAATGCTGTACCTGCCGGCAAAGGATTTGAGCACTTCGTGTGGCATATCGCTTAGAAACATTGCCAGGCGCCCTGCAACCGGTGCGACCTCGAAAGTGCTGTTATCATCCGGATACAACATGAGTTGCCCGCCATCTGCAGGCACCCAGTCGCTGTTGAGGTAGAGTACAAAGGAAACTACCCGATGCGCATTGTGCTGGAAGCGGTCCACATGCCTGCGGTAAAAAGTACCCGGAGGGTAATACGCGACGTGGGTCTCGAAATCTTTCAAACCAAGAAAGCAGGTGCGGTTGAGATAGTCCATCAATTCACTGAGTCGCCCCATAAGAGGCTCCAGTATGGCATCACAGTTTTTCGTATCGATCCACCGAATATAATCTCCCCTGATCTCGCTGGCTATCTGAAAGGATTGTTGCTTGCCTATTCCTGCCTTTTTGAGGTGATCCTCTTCCTGCAAACTTTTTACATAACTGATCAAACTTGCTACCTCTTCGGGAGTCAAAAACTGATCCGTAATGGAATATGCATTTTGAGACAACTCGGAGGCGATTTTTTCGGCCGCCAGACCAATCGGAAGCGAGCTGTCAATGGAGCGCAAATGTTGCCGCATGTTATTGACTTTCAGTTAATCAGATAAATTCCAAAAAGTGCCGAAAATTACTCTTTTTTTTGAAAACTGCAATGCGTATTTATACTCGTAAACCACTACTTCCCGGACACTCCGGTATTTAAAAAAATTTGGCCTTCTGGATTTAACGAATAAAAGTTACCTTAGAGGAAATACAAATATTCCGTATTATTTATGAAAGTATTACACATAAGTGCAGAATGCTACCCGGCTGCCAAAGCGGGAGGACTGGGAGATGTCGCCGGAGCGCTCCCCAAATACCTCAATGACGCAGGTTTGAGCACAGGAGTAGTCATGCCACGTTATCATACCCGCTGGCTCAATGAACAGTCATTTACTACCGTCTATAAAGGAGCAGTGCGCCTTCACATGCATTATGTGACATTTTCGATTGAAAAAATTCATGGCGACCCGCTGGGCTTTCCGCTTTTTGTAGTAGATGTAC
>JALQTV010000009.1:27328-29566 GCA_023268675.1 Saprospiraceae bacterium
TTGACCGACCCGGTATCTACAACGACCCGGCGACAGGAGAGGGTTATCGCGACAACCTGGAGCGCTACCTCGTATTTCAGCAGGCTGTCCTCCAGTGGATTTTGCATGCTCCCGGACGTCCGGCACTGCTGCATTGCCATGACCATCACACCGGGCTGATACCTTTTTTCATCAAGTATGCACCTGAATATCAATCTCTGGGAGACATCCCTACCGTATTTACCATACACAACGGAGAGTACCACGGCTCTTTCAGTTGGGAAAACATGTACCTCCTGCCTTACTTTTTGGGCAGCGCCCGGGGCATGCTGGATTGGTCCAATCTCATCAATCCACTCGCTACCGGTATTAAATGTTCCTGGCGCATTACCACTGTTTCGCCAACTTATCTGGACGAACTCATGCAGCATTCCAATGGCATGGAGTGGCTATTGCAACACGAAAGGCACAAAGCCGTCGGAGTACTCAATGGCATAGATACCAAGGTATGGGATCCTGCAAGCGACAAATACATTGTACATCACCTGATATCCAATGACTGGGATCACTTCAAGCAACAAAACAAACAAGCCTTGCTGCAGGCTTTCCATTTCGATCCCAATCTCCCACTCATTACCTTTATCGGCAGACTCACCCGTGAAAAAGGTGGCGACATGCTGCCCGACTTGATCCATCGGGTGCTTTCCAGCGGTATGCAAGTCAATATCCTGGTCTTGGGTACCGGCGACAGCCGCATCATGGAAAAGCTCAGCCATCTCCGCTATCAGTATCGGGGTCGCTTCGATGCAGCCCTCGAATACAATGAGAGCATTGCACACCAACTCTATGCGGGTTCTGACTTTATCTTCATGCCGTCACGGGTCGAACCTTGCGGCCTCAATCAGATGTACGCCATGCGCTATGGCACCGTACCGATCGTGCGTACCGTTGGTGGACTAAAAGATACTGTGATAGACATAGGCATGCCGGACGGTTCGGGAAGGGGAATTCGCTTCGACCAGTTTTCTGTAGAAGATGCCCATGGAGCCATTTACCGGGCGCTGGAACTGTACCACCGTAAAGATGATTTCTTCGCCTTGCGGCAAAAAATTTCGGCACTGGACTTTTCATGGGAAAATTCCGCCCAACATTATCGCGAAATCTATGAATCACTAATGGATATTTCTATTTAACTTAGGCAAGAATAATTCAGAACAAACAAAACCAACTGATATGGTCATAAAAATGATTGCGCTCATTCTGGGAGGAGGTGCCGGATCAAGACTACATCCACTGACCAGCCAAAGATCCAAACCCGCTGTACCCATAGGAGGTAAATACAGATTGATAGACATTCCTATCTCCAATTGTCTCAATTCCGGAATAAGAAGAATGTTTGTACTGACGCAATTTAACTCCGCTTCTCTCAACCAGCACATCAAAAATACCTATAACTTCGACCTCTTTACCCACGGCTTCGTCGATATTCTGGCCGCAGAACAAACCCCCAACAGCAACGATTGGTTTCAGGGAACAGCAGATGCTGTCCGACAATCCATGCACCACCTGGGTAATCACGATTACGATTATGCCTTGATCTTATCGGGAGATCAACTGTACCAAATGAACCTGGAAGAATTGGCGCGCTACCATGTCGATCGCGATGCCGACCTGACCATTGCTACCATCCCCGTAACCAGCAAGGACGCCCCCGGTTTTGGCATCATGAAAGTGAATGAAGGAGGCTATATCGAAAGTTTCATAGAAAAACCCCAACCCGATGTACTGGGTGACTGGGAATCAGCTGTTTCAGACCAGTACCGGTCAGAGGGTAAAAAATACCTGGCTTCCATGGGTATTTATGTGTTTAAGCGCTCGGTATTGGAAAAACTATTTGCAGACCTGCCCCGTGCCACCGACTTCGGCAAGGAAATCATACCAAGATCTATTGAAGGCGGCCTTAAAGTAGCCAGTTATTCCTACGATGGATACTGGACAGACATCGGAACCATCAGCTCTTTCTTCGATGCCAATATTTCTCTCACAGATAACATCCCGCAGTTTAACCTCTTCGACAACAACAAACTCGTTTATACCCGACCACGTCTGCTCGCTCCAACCAAAGTTTTTGGTACCTGGTTCAATCAGGCTGTAATCGCAGAAGGAAGCATCATCCACGCCAAAAAAATAGAGCGTTCCATCATCGGTATCCGATCGCGCATTGGCTCAGGAACAGAAATCTCCAATGCGGTCATTATG